>CANFNO010000559.1 GCA_947447845.1 Burkholderiales bacterium
CGGATCGATTCGCCCGTGTCTGCTGCACAAGGTTATGACTCCATCTATCTGCTGGCCGCTGCCATCAAGCAGGCCAATTCCACCGACGGTCCCAAGATCAAGGCCGCTCTGGAAGACCTGAAGACACCGGTCGAAGGCGTGGTGACAACCTACAACAAGCCCTTTACCGCTAAGGACCATGACGCCATCACCGCCAACATTCCGGTGTTCGGTGAAGTCAAGGGCCAGCGCGTGGTGTACGCCTACGAAGCTGACTTCAAGAAGGCTTCCGAAGTGCGCGTGAAGGATGTCAACGCCAAGGGCGCTTTGACCATCAAGAAGTAAGCCTTTCGCTGGGCACAGCAGGCATCGCCCCAGTCGCATAGGCTGGCGCGGTGCCTTTTTTCAGCCGCGGCGCGGTTGCGTTTCACTGATTTATTTGCACAGGACCATCCCATGGAAATCCTCTTACAACTTGTCTACAGCGGTATCGCGATGGGCATGATTTACGCTGTCATCGCCTTTGGCTACCAGTTGACCTTCCAGACCTCCGACACGCTGAACTTCGGCCAGGGCGACGCCCTGATGCTGGGTGCCATGGTCGGCCTGACCCTGGTGAATAAGGGCATGAACTATTGGGTCATGCTACCTATCGTGATCGCCTTCGGCCTGGTGCAGGGCGCAGTGGTGGAGCGCATCGGTGTGGCCCCGGCCATCAAAATCAAGAGCGAATTCGGCTGGATCATGTCCACCATTGCACTGGGCATTATTTTCAAAAACGTGGCCGAGAACGTCTGGGGCCGCGATGACCTGAAGTTCCCCTCGCCCCTGTCCGAGTCCCCCATGAAGTTTCTGGGCGCCAATGTGCTGCCCATGGAAATCCTGGTGGTGATCGGTGCCATCCTGATGATGCTGGCAGTGGAATTTTTCAACCGCAAGACGATTTACGGCAAGGCCGTGGTTGCCACCTTCAACGACCGTGATGCCGCCAAGCTGATGGGCATCAACACCGGTCTGGTGATTACCTTCTCGTACGCGCTCTCAAGCGCCAGCGCGGCATTTGCCGGCGCGCTGATTGCTCCGCTAACCCTGACCGGTGCCACCATGGGCGCGGTGCTGGGTCTCAAGGCCTTTGCTGTGGCCATCATTGGTGGCCTGACCAGCGGCTTGGGCATCATCGTCGGCGGCATTATTTTGGGTGTGGCTGAAACCACCACCGGCTTCTACCTCTCCACCGGTTACAAGGATGTGCCCGGCCTGGTGCTACTCCTGCTGGTGCTGGCCTTCAAACCGTCCGGCCTGTTCGGCAAAACCGCGATCAAGAAAGTCTGAACATGAAGCGCAACTCTCTCATTGCCGGCGTGATCGGCATTGCAATCCTGGCGGCAGCACCGCTGTACACGGCAAACCCGTATTACATCCACATGATCGGCACGATCATGATTTACGCCATCCTGTTGTTCGGCCTGGACATCGTGGTTGGCTACACCGGCCAGGTGTCGTTGGGCCACGCCGGTCTTTTCGGTGTGGGGTCCTACACCGCGGGTGTTTTATTCTTTAAGTTGGGTGCGCCGATCTGGGTCATCATCCCAGCCAGCATCGGAGTCACTGCCGGCTTTGGAGCGCTGCTGGCGCTGCCTGCGCTGCGTGTGACAGGCCCTTATCTGGCCATGGTGACTCTGGCCTTCGGCACCATCATCCAGATCCTGATCAACGAGATGGATTTCCTCACCGAAGGTCCGCTGGGCATCAAGATTCCCAAGCCCTCGGTTGCCGGTGTGCAACTGGATGAGCATGGTTTTTACTGGTCGGTGCTGGCGCTCATGGTGATTTCTCTGGTCGTGGTAGACCGCATCCTCAAGTCGCAACTCGGCCGTGCTTTTGAAGCCTTGCGCGGCAGCCCTGTGGCGTCCGACTGTATGGGCGTCTCGGTGTACCGCTACAAGGTTTACGCCTTTGTGATCAGCGCAGGTTTTGCCGGACTGGCCGGTTGCCTTTACGCCTATTCTGAGCAATACATCTCGCCCAACACCTACAACTTTGAGCTGACCGTGTTGTTCCTGCTGGCCGTCATCATGGGTGGCCGCAAGAGCCGCGTGGGATCGCTGCTGGGTGCCGCCATCATCGTGATCCTGCCCAAACTGCTGGACGATCTGGAACTGTTCCGCATGGTGGCCACCACCCTGGCGGTGCTGATGGCTGTGGGTGGCGCGATTGCCGTATCCCGCAAGATGACCACTCCAAGAGCTTTGGCCCTGCCGGTGGTGGGCACGATTGCGCTGGCCGGTTTTGCCTTCTGGTTGCAGTCGATTACCGATTGGCGCCTGTCCATCTTCGGTCTGATGATTTTGTTTGTGGTGTATTACCTGCAGGACGGCATCGTCGGCTTTGTGCGCAATCTGTTTGTGCGCAAGGGTTCGCGTGCCGGTCAAGCCGTGGTGCTGGGCAGTGGTGCACAGAAGGACGCCATCATGAATGCCTCGCGTGCCGGTGTAGGCGAAGACCTGCTGATTGCCAAGGGTGTGCTGATGCAGTTCGGTGGCCTCAAAGCCATCAACCAGGTCGACATCAGCGTCAAGCGCGGCACCATTCACGGACTGATCGGCCCCAACGGCTCGGGCAAGAGCACCATGATGAATGTGCTGACCGGCATTTACGTGCCCACGGCAGGTGTCATCGAGTTTGCCGGACGTTCTGTGGTCGGGCGTACCTCGTCCGACATCGCTTTGTCAGGCATTGCCCGCACCTTCCAGAATGTGCAGTTGTTCGGCGAAATGACGGCGCTGCAAAACGTGCAGGTGGGTTTGCACCATACGTTTAACAGCAACATCGTTGATGTGTCGCTGCACAGCCCCCGCTACATGCGCGAAGAAGCCGCGTCAGTGGAACGCGGCCTGGGCCTGATCGAGTTTGTGGGCTTGGCCGACCTCGCCAACGAGGAGGCGCGCAATCTGCCTTACGGTAAACAGCGACTGCTAGAAATCGCCCGCGCCCTGGCGCTGGATCCGCAACTGCTGCTGCTGGACGAACCCGCCGCCGGTCTGACCGCGCCGGATATCAAGGAACTGATCTCCATCATCCGCAAGATCCGCGACCACGGCATCACCGTGATCCTGATCGAGCACCACATGGATGTGGTCATGGGCGTGTGCGACAACGTCTCCGTGCTGGACTTCGGCCAAAAGATTGCCGAGGGCAAACCCGCCGA
>CANFNO010000560.1 GCA_947447845.1 Burkholderiales bacterium
CTGGACACCAATGACCAGGTGCGCATGCCTGCCGGTGTAATCAACATGAATGAAATCCTGCCGGCCGACCAGCGCTATTACCAATTCTTTGGCTCACTGACCACGCCGCCCTGCACCGAAGGCGTTTTGTGGATGGTAATCAAGCAGCCACTGCGCATCAGCCCGGAACAGTTCAAGATTTTCAACCAGCAATTCCCGTTCAATGCACGGCCGGTTCAACCGGTGAATGGACGTCCAATTCGGGAAGCGCAATAACTGCCCATTGCGTAGGCCTTAACCCGACACAAGTGGTGAATTCATTTGGCCAATGCCCGCAGGGCCAGCTTGATGCCCTCGCTAACTCCGACATCCGACGGCAGGGCTTTGAGGGAAGCCGCAGCCTCCTTGTCGCTATAGCCCAGCGCCATGAGCGCCTGCAAAATGTCCGATTGCGCGCCGCTGGTGGCACCCAGTGGCGCTCCGATATCCGCCCCCAGTTTGCCCTTTAGCTCAAGCAGCAATCGCTCAGCAGTCTTCTTGCCGATGCCTGGCACCTTGATCAGATACCCTGGCTCTTGCAGCGTAACGGCCTGCGCCAGATCCGCCACGCTCATGCCCGACAGCACGGACAGCGCAGTGCGCGGGCCCACGCCAGAAATCTTGATCAGTTGCCGAAATGCTTCGCGCTCGGTGGCGTTGGCAAACCCGTACAAAATTTGCGCATCTTCACGGACCACGAAATGCGTGAGTAAAGAGACCTTTTCGCCCACTGCGGGCAGGTTGTAAAAAGTGCTCATGGGCACATGGACTTCGTAGCCCACGCCGCCGCAATCCACCAATACCTGGGGGGGATTTTTGTCACTCAGGGTGCCGGTGAGCTTGCCAATCATTTTGTGCCTATCATGGGGGTTAACTGTCTACTGTTTGCTGCGAGGAATTATCAGCTTGATTCTCAAACACCTGTTTACGCCCCTGAACAACATCCGCCTGTCGCACCTGTGCGGCCCCACCGACGAGCATCTGCGCACCATTGAACTGGCACTGGATGTGCACATTGCCCACCGCCACGAACAGTTCAAAGTCGAAGGCCCCAAAGCCAAGGCGCAACGCGCCATGGACATGCTGCAGGCCTTGTATGAAATGGCAGCGCGCCCTATTCCTCCTGCGACCGTACAACTCATGCTGTCAGGTGACGGTTCGAGCGAGGCAGAAGATGGTCCGACACTGGCTACACGCCGCGCCGACCTGAAGCCGCGCACCAAGAATCAGGCGGTGTATCTGGACAACATCGCAGAGTTCGACATTACTTTCGGAATCGGCCCTGCCGGCACCGGCAAGACCTACCTGGCCGTGGCTGCTGCCGTGGACGCCCTGCAGCGCAGCGCCGTGCAGCGCATCGTGCTGACACGCCCTGCGGTGGAAGCGGGTGAGCGCCTGGGCTTTTTACCGGGTGATTTGAACCAAAAGGTAGACCCGTATCTGCGCCCCCTGTATGACGCGCTGTATGACCTGATGGGCTACGAGCAGGTACAAAAAGCCTTTGAGCGCCAGGCACTCGAAATCGCGCCGCTGGCCTTTATGCGGGGCCGCACCCTGAACAATGCTTTTGTGATTCTGGACGAGGCGCAAAACACCACGCCCGAGCAGATGAAGATGTTTCTGACCCGCGTGGGTTTTGGCACCAAGACGGTTATTACCGGCGATGTGAGCCAGATCGATTTGCCTAAGTCTCAAATGAGTGGCTTGGTTGAGGCCGAGCGCATTTTGCGCCGTGTGCCCGACATTGCCATCACGCGACTGACCAGCGCTGATATCGTGCGTCACCCGTTGGTCGCGCGCATTGTGGATGCCTATGACGCAGCCCGCCTGAGCGATCTGCCACCGATTGCGGCCCCCCTGCCTGAGCCCGAACTGCCTCGCGTAGCCCTGCCAAAAACCCGCTCGCCCCGCGCCAAGGTGGCTGGCACGCAAGCCTGGAAAGAAGCTGATGCTGTCTGATCTGTCGCTATCCCTGCAATTCGGCGCCATCAAATATGCGGCGCGCCACCGTGCGGCTTTACCGCGCCACAAGGTCACGCGCTGGATTCGCCATGCGCTGAGCACAGACGCCGAAATCACCGTGCGCATTGTGGACGCCGAAGAAGGCCAAACCCTGAACCGCGACTTTCGCAAAAAGGACTACGCCACCAATGTGCTGACCTTTGACTACACGCAAGAGCCCTTGGTCACCGCCGATCTGGTGCTGTGCGCTCCCGTGGTGGCCCAGGAGGCCAAAGAACAGGGCAAAACGCTGCAGGAACATTACGCGCACCTGATAGTGCACGGTACGCTGCACGCACAGGGCTGGGACCATGAACTGGACGAAGATGCACAAGTTATGGAGTTGCGCGAGACCGAAATTCTGGCGCGACTGGGGTTTAAAAATCCGTATTGAGGCAACTCTGATCGGGGCGGCGCGCCAGTTTCTCGGCGCCCTGCTCCTTCTCCTGGGCTCTGTTTGCGTAGCCGTTAGTCACGCCTCGGAAGTTGCTGACGGCGATGCACTGCAACCACCACCCGCAGTGCTAGCGCTGCTCACACTGGCCCAGACCCTGGAACAAAGCGATGATTTCCAGGAGGGCGCGTGGCAGGCTGCTTCACGCTATTGCGAAGCCGCACGTATGGGCAGCACGGAGGCTCAATACCGGCTAGGCATGCTGTTTGCCCTGGGCCGTGGCGTGCCGGAAAGCCAGGAATTGGCAGCCTCACTTTTTTCCCTGGCGGCACTGCAAGGCCATGCACAGGCCCATGCGATGCTGGACACCATCCGCATCACCAGCCAGGAACTCCCGCCCTGCGTAATGGACGTTGTAGCACCGCCGCGCGCGCCCAAACCACCGGTGGGCCAAGCGGCGATCGACCCTGTTATCGCCGGAATCGACAAGCACATTGACGCACTACCGCCAAGCCGGCGCTGGATCGTGGATTTGGTCAGCAAGCAGGCCCGCTGGAACGCCGTGGACCCACGCCTGATCCTGAGCATCATTGCGGCAGAGTCGAATTTTGAGACGCGAGCCACCTCGCCCAAGTCCGCAATGGGCCTGATGCAACTCATTCCGGATACGGCCGAACGCTTCAACGTGACCAATGCCTACAACGCCACCCAAAACATCCGGGCTGGCCTGAGCTATGTCCGCTGGTTGCTGGC
>CANFNO010000561.1 GCA_947447845.1 Burkholderiales bacterium
AAAGGAATCCAGGGGCGTGTTTGTTCCATCCCAAAGAAGCCAGCCAAGCGCCTGCTCTCCGGCGCGACCGCTTGCAATGCATGCACCCGTCTGACCTCCGCCACGGACCCGGGTTGGGTGCGTCGGGAATTGACCATGGAATAACACAACTAGTGCCGCTGACGTCGCGCCTCAAGCACGCACTGCACGCTATGCATGCACTTAAGGCGCGCGCCCAATGGCTGATATGGCTGGCGGCGGCGTTTGCCTTGAGCTTTGCCGCCACTGACTTTGACCGCATGCAATCTTTGGCCCAGCAACAGTATGGCCCGAAAGCGCTGGAATCGGTCGTCGCCTGGCGTAAGCTGATTGAGGAATCGACCTCATTGCCAGACAACGACAAGCTCAACCGGGTTAACACCTTCTTCAACCGCCGGATTTTGTACAAGACGGACATGGAGGTCTACAGCCAGGAAGACTACTGGGCCACGCCTTTGGAGTTCATGGGGCATGGCGCAGGCGACTGCGAGGACTTTGTCATCGCCAAGTACACGACCTTGCGCATTCTGGGCGTGCCCAACGAACGCCTGCGACTCATCTACGTGCGCTATCAATCGGGCGGTGCCACGCCCATTGCCCACATGGTGCTGGGCTACTATGCGCAGCCCAGCGAGGAGCCCGTTATCCTGGACAACATGGTCGGCAGCATCCGCGCGGGCTCCATGCGCCCTGACCTGTCTCCGGTTTACAGCTTCAATAGCGACGGCCTTTGGGTTGGCGGTGCGACCACCTCTAGCGCCGACCCCACGACAAGACTTTCCCGCTGGCGCGATGTGCTCGATCGCATGCGCCGCGACGGCCTTTAAATTTCACCCTACTCTTCCTGGCAACACCACCATGTCACTTATCAAGCAACTTTGGGCGGCCATCATTTTGCTCATGGCCATGGCCTTTGCAGCCAGCACGGTCACCAGCGTGTTATCGGCCCGCCAATACCTGCAGCAACAGTTGCAGGTCAAGAACATCGACAACGCAACGGCCCTGGCGCTGTCCCTGTCGCAATTGCCCAAAGACCCGGTGATGGTCGAACTGCAAGTGGCGGCGCAATTCGACGCGGGCCATTACCGGTTCATCCGCATCGTTTCACCCACTGGAGAGACTCTGGTGGAGCGCGTATTCGAGGGCAAGATCGAAGGTGCCCCGGAATGGTTTATCAAACTCATCCCCATCGTCGTGCAGCCAGGGCAGGCCCTGGTGCAGGACAACTGGAAGCAATATGGAACCCTGACACTGGCCAGCCAGGAGCAGTACGTCTACAAAAGCCTTTGGGATGGCACGTGGGAACTGCTGCTGTGGTTTGTGTTGGGAGGCATAGGCACTGGCATCGCTGGCACATTTTTGATCCGCTTCATCACCCGCCCCCTGAACGATGTGGTCGGGCAAGCACAGGCGATCGCGGAGCGTCGCTTCATTCTCATTCCTGAACCCGGTACGCCCGAACTCAAGGCGCTGGCCCGGGGCATGAACGACATGGTGACCCGCCTCAAGAACATGTTCAACGAGGAGTCCGCGCGACTGGAAGCACTGCGCAAAAAGGTTAACCGGGATCCCCTGACTGGCCTGTCCAGCCGCGAGTATTTCCTGGCCCACCTGCGCGAAGCCCTCAGTGGTGAACAGTCCGACGGCAGCGGCAGTTTGGTGATGGTCCGCCTGCCTGACCTGAACGAGGTCAACGCCATCTTGGGGCGCCAGGGCACGGATGCGCTGCTTAGGGACATCGGCAGCGCGCTATACGAAAGCGGCAATGGCCGCCTGGGCCAGCGGGCTGGGCGGGTCAATGCTGCAGAGTTTGCAATCGTTTGCCCGGGCTATGCCACCGCCCTGGAGGCGGCCACGGATATCCATGAGCGACTGATCCGCGATGTACTCCCAAAATGGAATGACAAGGTAGCCGACCTTTTCCATATTGGCGCCGTGCGTTATTCACGCAATCAGAGCCTGGGCAGTCTGCTGGCCGCGGTAGATGAGGCGCTGGCCAAAGCGGCTAACAAAGGTGCGAACACGTTTGAAGCCATTGACAACGCCAACGCCAAGGTTGCCGTGCCAGCCGAGACATGGCGCACCTTGCTGACCGAAGCGGTGGGAGGTGGCCAACTGACATTGAGCTTCTTCCCGGTGGTGACCGGAGATGGCAAAAGCGCGATGCACCGGGAAGGCGTGGTGCGCCTGAAGACCGATGACTCCGGCACCTTGCTCACGGCGGGTGACTTCATGCCGATGGCGGCGCAACTGAACCTGACTGCGCCACTGGACCTGGGTGTGGTCAAACTGGCCATCGAACATCTGCAGAACAGTTCAGGTGACATCGCAGTCAATCTCTCGGCAGAAACCATTGCTGACTTCGGCTTTCGCAATGCGTTGGCCAACCTGCTCAAGACCTATCCGGAAGTCTGCAAACGACTGCTGTTTGAAGTGCCTGAGTACGGCGTGTTTAGACAGTTTGACGCCTTCCAGGATCTGGCGCGCACGCTCAAGCAACTGGGTTGCCGCATTGGCGTGGAGTACTTTGGTCAGCGCTTTGCAGACAGTGACAAGCTCGCTGACCTCGGCCTGGACTACATCAAGGTGCACCCCACCTACATCCGTGGTATCGCAGACAACCCCGGGAATCAAGAGTTTTTGATGGGGCTGTGCAAGGTGGCGCATGCCATCGGCATCACGGTCGTGGCACTGGGCGTGGAAAAGAAAGAAGACCTGCCCCTGCTGGCCAAGTTGGGTTTTGACGGGGCGACAGGACCTGGCGTTAACTAGCGGCCAAGGCCCGCAAGCAAAGGTTCAGGGCACTTCTACTGCGAAGCTGCTGCCCCGAACGGCCGCTGTGGCAGTGGGAGTCTTGACTTGGGCAGCCGTAGGATTGTTCTTCGCCACAAGACCGGAGACCATGGCCAACGTGCCCTTGTTGACATTGACCAACAAGCTGCCCGCATAGGTATTTGCGTCAAAAGAAAACTTCTCCAGTGACACTTGGCTATTGGCACCCAGGGACATGCGCGTCTCATCTTTGAGCATCAGGCCCACACCGGAGTTTGGCGATGTTTTGATCACGTCGCCTGCTTGCACGCGGGTGCCTATCTCCACAGGAACGGGCGCGCCAGCACGCACAATTTCTACCGTACCC
>CANFNO010000562.1 GCA_947447845.1 Burkholderiales bacterium
CTCACCGGCTTCTTCAAAGAAGATTTGGTAGAACTGGCTCAGATCAATGTCGCCACCTGAGGCGCCACTGTCTTGATGTGTTTCAGCCATGGTTTACTCCTGCAATTTATTGTTCGATAGGTCTAGGCCGCACTTCAGCGGATGACCTTCTTAATCACATCCAGCAACTTAGCGGGATCAAAGGGCTTGACCAACCAACCCGTGGCTCCCGCCGCCCGCCCGGCCTGCTTCATCAGATCGCTGGACTCGGTGGTCAGCATCAATATCGGCGTGGTCTTGAATTGTGGATGGTCGCGCAACTTGCGCGTCAGACCCAAACCGTCCATGCGGGGCATGTTCTGGTCAGTCAGCACCAGATCAAAGGACTGTGTCTGGGCCTTTTCATAGGCATCCTGCCCATCGACCGCCTCCACAACCTGGTAACCCGCTCCAAGGAGGGTAAAGGACACCATCTTCCGCATGGAAGGTGAATCATCGACAGCGAGAATTACAGGCATCTAGTGCTCCAGCTAATCATTTTTTAGGTTTGAAGGTCAGAAAAGTTCAATGGAGCCAGCGTCCATTTCGTCCTGAGTCACCGGATTCGGTCTCTCAGGCACCTCTTCAACAAAAGGGACCGCCTCGCCATCTTCAGAACCCATGGATTCCGAGGCCAGACGGTAGGCGCAGCCCTGCAAAATTTTAGAAGTATGGGTGATCAATTGGGATGCCATGTCCTGGAACTGCAACTCGGTCACTGCGGCGCGCAAGGTGCTGCGCACAATGTCGAGCTCTTTCGAGGAAATCAGTTCGGGATGCGCGAGATTTGCGCTGGCAGCGGTGAATCGCTCCATCAGATTTTCCATGGTGTGCGCCAGCAACCCGTCGAGCCGGTTTAAGTCGTGCACAACGACCAACAAAGAGTCCTGCACCTCGGCAACCAGCATCAAGGGCATTTGCACGGAAGGTGCACTCGTTGTTGTCAGGGACGCTTGCATCGTCACAGGTCCCTCAAGTCACATAAAAAAGAAATGTCATTCATATAGTCACCACCCCAATTTTCTAGCTTGAAGGTTAGCAGGAAACACTGTGATTGTGGAAATTTTGACTAAGCTCATGACCTTTCTCAAGCAAAAGAACTTGCCTGCGCTACAAACGCGATCAGATAATCCAAGCAACTCCAAGGCCAATGCTTACCACTGCCCCTCAACACGCCCTCCACAGCCTGAATATCTTGCACTTGGAGGATTCAGAACTTGACCATCAATTGGTATGCCGGGCTCTGCGCAAGGACAGGCTAGCGTTTTCAATCACTCGGGTCGATGCGCTTGCAGATTTCGGTGAAGCCATCGCACAGCACCGGTTTGACATCATTCTCGCCGACTACCGCTTGCCCGGATTTACGGCACTGGATGCATGGGCCCTTCTCAATGCCAGTGCGGTAAAACTGCCTTTTGTGTTGCTCTCCGGCGCCATTGGCGAACCCGCTGCGGTGGCGGCAATCCAGTTAGGCATCAGCGATTACCTGCCCAAGGACGATCTGCACAACCTGGCGCGGGTGATCGGCAGCGCCATCGAAGTGTTCAAGGCCAAGGCGGCCGAAGCGCGGGCGGTATCCGAACTGGCCGCTTCGGAGCGGCGCCTGGCCCATTTTGCCCAGCATCTGCAAAGTGCCATAGAGAATGAACGCGCCTCTATCGCGCGCGAAATCCACGACGATATTGGAGGCTCATTGGCCGCTGTACGCCTGGATCTGTCCTGGATTGCGCGCCATGCCGAGTCCCCGCAAGCGCTGGAGCATGTCACCACAGCGAACGAGATGCTTCAGCACGCTATCGGAGCCAGCCAACGCATCATGATGAATCTGCGTCCGGCCATCCTGGACCAGGGACTGCACCCGGCCATTCAATGGCTGGCCGAGAGTTTTCAGCGGCGCAGCGGTGTCAAGACTTCCTTGGTGGGCAACCAGCCAGGCATGCAATCGAGCAAGGCGATTCAGCTCACAGCCTACCGAACCGCCCAGGAGGCGCTCACCAACATCGCCAAATATGCGCAGTGCAACGAAGTGAAGATTGACCTGTCCGATGCGGAGGGCGTGCTGACTCTGGAAATTTCGGACAACGGTATCGGAATTTCAGACCAGGCGCTTAACAACCCGTCCGCCTTTGGTATCCGTGGCCTGAAAGAACGCGCCAAAGTGGTCGGTGGCTGGCTGGATATCAGCACCCGCCCGGGCCACGGCACAACGGTGATACTTACCATTCCGCTGGATGGTGACGCCAGCGCCCATAACGAGGCTGACTTCCTGTGATTAAAGTAGTTTTGTGCGATGACCACGCCATGATTCGCCGCGGCATCCGCGACACCCTGAGTGAAGCCGTGGATATCCAGGTCACGGGCGAGTCCGGCAGCTATTCCGAAGTGCGTGAAACCCTGCGCAACGTGCCCTGCGATGTGTTGATTCTTGACCTGAATCTGCCCGGTCGTGGTGGCTTGGAGGTGTTGGCGACCCTGCGTGAAGGCGGCTCGCCTGTGCGGGTGCTGATTGTTTCCATGTTCGCAGAAGACCAGTACGCCATCCGTTGCCTGCGCGCGGGTGCGCATGGCTACCTGAACAAGGCCGGCGACCCTGCTGAGCTGATTGCTGCGGTGCGCACGATTGCCCAGGGCCGCAAGTATGTGACGGCGGCCGTGTCGGACATGCTGGTCAACAACCTGTCTGAACCCACGTCCGAGACCCTGCACTCGACACTCTCGGAGCGCGAGTTGCAGACTCTTCTGAAAATTGCGTCCGGCAAAAAACTCTCTGAAATTGCCGAAGAGTTGATGCTCAGCCCCAAAACAGTGAGTGTGTACCGTGCCCGGTTGCTGGAAAAACTCAAGCTTAGCAACAACGCCGAGTTAACGGTTTACGCTATCCGCAACGAACTGGTCTAAAGTTATGACCCCCACGCTTTTCGCTGCGCGTAATGCGCTGCCCCCCCAAGGGGGCTAATCCCGCTTGGGGCGGCCCGGCGCGGGATTTTTGCCCTTCGGTTAACCGAAGATATCGATCACCCGGCCCATCAGCGCAATGAACGGCTGATCCAGCATCGGCAAGGTAAAGGCAATGGCCACCAGGCCGACCACCAGGGTAATGGGGAAGCCAATGGCAAAGATGTTCAATTGCGGCGCC
>CANFNO010000563.1 GCA_947447845.1 Burkholderiales bacterium
ACATCGGCAAAAAAGTGGCGTCCTTCAACCAGCATATCGGTGGAGATGGCCATCTGCATGCCGGGAGATGGCTGCAGCAGGGCGCAGTCATCGCCCACACCCAGCACCGCGCGCGGCGTGGGGCGGGTAAAGAAGCGCTTGATAAGGTCGAACTCGCCCATGGCTAACTCACGAAATAGCCTGCGGCGCGCGCGCGGGCAACACAAAGCTCAGCGGTTCCTGGCGCAGGCGGCGCCCGATGGCGCGGTAAATACGGGTGCGACTGAAGGCCGACACGTCGTGGGCGCGCAGGGCGACCCGGAAGGCGAACAGAAAACTCACGCCCACATTCAGCAGGCCGATAAACGGTATGGCGGCCACGGCCCACCAGAGCGCGGGATCATGCACCACGTCCCAGCCCAGCGTGGCACAAGCAGCGCCCAACTGGCCGGTGGACAGGGTCACATGGCGCACATCCAGCGGAATGGCAAAAAAGCCCATGATGGCTGGCGTCAGCCCCATGATGAAACCCAGCGAAATGTTCGCCGCCAGACCCGAGATGTTGTGGCGCCAGAAGCTGGCCCAGCGGTCTGCGCGCTCCGCACCCAAGGTGCGGGTGATGCGCGGGTTGTAGCGGATGGCCGAGTCCAAGCGGTGCAGCACAAACCAGTTTTCCATCCAACCCGCCAGGATGCTGCTGGAAAAAAGCAGGATTCCGGTAAAGCCGGCGTATAGCAAGCTCGGGCCTGCCAGCGTGAGCGAGTGCAGCACGTAGTGGGCAGTGGCCTCATCAATCATGGGTGTGCCGCGCAGTTGCTGCACGCCCAGCGCCAGCAGCACGGTGGCGGGAAACACCACCGCCACGTTGCCGATGACCGCGGCGGTCTGCGAGCGCACCAAGTGCGTCACCTCATCGACAAAGGCCTCCAGCGCGCTGGCGGTAGAGACGTCCTTGAGTTTGGCGGCCATCGCCGGGGCGGTCATGGCCGGTTGCTTGGTGGCCAGGGTGAAATGCAATAGCTGGATCAGCACGAAGCTGGCGGCATACACCACCCCCGCCCAGAAGCCATACCAGAAGGCACCCAGGCCCAGGGCCATCACAGCAAATTTGAGCGCCGTGGTGAGCGCCGTGAGTGCACCGCCTCCGGCCGCATTGACCAGCATTTCACGGTATTCCGCGGGACTGCGGGTGATGTAGTGCTCGCCGGTCTCCGAGCTGCGTTCCGCCACTTTGGAGGCCAGCAGCGAGGAACTGCTTCGGACCAAAGCGCCGACGCTGCGCTGCTCCTGCTTCAGGGTGGCCAGGTGGGCCAGCAAGCCCGCGCTATGGCGACATTGCGGGTCATCCAGCAGGCAGGTGAGCAGGGCGCGCACGCGCTTGACCCGCCCGCGCAGTTGGCGCATGCGAAACACCAGGTCGACCGAAATACCGTGTGCGTCCAGATGGCTATACACGCTGTCAGCGGCCCAGTTGCAGCAGTCGAGCTGCGCTTGGTAGGCCTGCACCGCTTCTGCCAGACCCTGGCCACTGAACCACGCATCGCGCAAGGTGTCAAAGAGGGAGGCCAACTCATGAAAAGGGTTGTGTTCGCGCCAACCTGAGTCCATGCGCAGCCGGACTTCGGGCGAGAAGCCCGTGGCGCGGATCTGGCTGGTGCAAATGGTGATGGCTTCCAGTAGCCCGTCCTGCCAATAGCTTAGGCCCGGCTGGGTCTTGGCATGGTGGCCTTGCGATGGCGCACTCAGCAGCGATGCCAGCCGCTCCAACAGCACGGGAGTCAGGGCGCCTAGCCAGTGGACGTCATTGGGATGCGACAGCACCAGGGCAAACAACTCGGCCGCATCGGTGGTCTGGGGCGAGGCCGGTAACCAGCGGCGGTGCAGACGCTGCACCAGTTCGCTGACGAAGGCGTTGCGCGCCGAGAAGCCGTAGTCGGCCAGCAGGGTGCTGACGTCCACCGAGGCAATCAGCGTCTGCCACCAGCGCTGGAAGATCAGGCGGGTGTCCTGGCGGGTCTCCAGCACATCCAGCAGCATCTCGATATGGCCCAGCGCTGTCGCGGGCGAGCCTTGCGGGCCACGAATCCAGTCCAGCAGCGCAATCAGCCACAGGTGGCGCTGCACCAGGTCTGCGTCAGGGTTCAGGGCATCAAGAAGCGCGGGGAGGTCTGTTGCGGTCTTGGCCATGCGCTGCGGTCTGCAATTAATGCAGGGTGCGTGAACCACCCACGCCGTGGTCGCCGCTCAGGGCGTCCAGCACAAACATGGGCACATCGGCATCGAACTTTTCGCCGTCTTCGGCCACACAAAAGAAGCTGCCGTGCATGGTGCCTGTGGGGGTGCGCAGACGGGTGCCGCTGGTGTACTCGAAGGACTGGCCAGGTTTGAGCAGCGGTTGCTGGCCCACCACGCCCAGGCCGCGCACCCGCTCGGTGTGGCCATTGGCATCGTTCACATTCCAGGTGCGGGAAATCAGCTGCGCGGTGATTTCGCCCGTGTTGGTAATAGTGATGGTGTAGGCGAAGACGTAAAGGCCTTCCTCCGGATTGGACTGGTCGGGAAGAAATTGGGGTGAAACTTCCACCTGAAATGCATACTTGGACATGCTCCAATGCTAACTGCGAAAATAGCAGCCCCGCCCGATCCCACCCAATGCCCCCATACCGAGAACGCAGCCCCATGACCTACCGTATCGCACCTTCCATCCTGTCTGCCGACTTTGCCCGTCTGGGCGAAGAGGTAAAAAATGTCATCGCCGCGGGTGCGGACTGGATCCACTTTGATGTGATGGATAACCACTACGTGCCCAACCTGACCTTCGGCCCGATGGTTTGCGCCGCCTTGAAGCCGCATGCCAAGACCGCTGCCGGCGTGGCCGTGCCAATTGACGTGCATCTGATGATTTCGCCGGTGGACGCCCTGGCGGCTGGTTTTGCCGACGCCGGTGCCGACCTGATCAGCTTTCACCCCGATGCCAGCGGCCACGTGCACCGCAGCATTCAGGCCATCAAGAGCAAAGGCGTCAAGGCGGGGTTGGTGTTCAACCCGGCCGAGCCGCTCGACGTGCTGGACTGGGTGATTGACGATATCGACCTGGTGCTGATCATGAGCGTCAACCCCGGTTTTGGCGGTCAAAGCTTTATTGATTCCGCCCTGCGCAAGATTGAAGA
>CANFNO010000564.1 GCA_947447845.1 Burkholderiales bacterium
ACGGCCCGATGGCACACCCACCTACAACTTCTGTGTGGTGGTGGACGACATAGACATGGCCATTACCCACGTCATCCGTGGCGACGACCATGTCAACAACACGCCGCGCCAAATCAATATCTTCCGCGCTCTAGGACAAGAGCCACCGGTCTATGCCCATTTGCCCACCGTGCTGAACGAACAGGGCGAAAAGATGAGCAAGCGCAATGGCGCCAAGCCCGTCACGCAGTACGCAGTGGAAGGCTATTTGCCCGACGCCATGGTGAACTATCTGGCACGCCTGGGCTGGAGCCACGGTGATGACGAAATCTTTTCGCGTGAGCAGTTCCTGCAATGGTTCAACTTGGACCACCTGGGACGCAGCGCTGCCCAGTTCGACGAAGCCAAGCTGCGTTGGGTCAACGCCCAGCATATGAAAGCCATGGGCGGCGAAGCCTTGGCGCCGTTGGTCGAAGAGCAATTGCGCAAACGCGGCATCGATGTCGACGCGCGCCTACCGCGCCTGTGTGACCTGCTAAAGGACCGTTGTGACACCACTGTGGCCTTGGCTGATTGGGTTTCGCGCTTTTATGGTGAAGTGCATCCGGAGCCCGAGATGCTGGCGCAGCATGTGACCGATGCGGTCAAACCGGCACTTCAAATTTTGTCAAGCAAACTTGGCGCTTGTGCGTGGGACAAGGCATCGATCAATGCCGCCATCAAGGAAGTGCTAACGGAATGTGCGCTAAAAATGCCGCAACTGGCCATGCCGGTACGCGTGCTGGTATTGGGTACGCCCCAGACGCCATCGTTGGACGCAGTGCTCGAATTGCTGGAAAAAGAAAAAGTAATCGCGCGACTCACAAGAGTGTGATTTTCCACGCTATAATTCGAGGCTCGGGAAATGCAAACACTTCATAGAAGTTCTTGCAGATAACGATAAGTTTGAGGCGAAAGTCTTAGGCTGATTAATTGGGGGGTATAGCTCAGCTGGGAGAGCGCTTGCATGGCATGCAAGAGGTCAGCAGTTCGATCCTGCTTACCTCCACCAATTTTTCGAGAAGTTTGTCGGTAACGGAAGTTCCAAAGGTTTTGACCCCATCGTCTAGAGGCCTAGGACATCACCCTTTCACGGTGAGTACCGGGGTTCGAATCCCCGTGGGGTCGCCAGGTTTTGCAGCAATGCATAATAGGGCGCAAGTTGAAAACGGTCTTTTGCAAGAAAGATTCTTGGCTCGCAAGAGCAAAAGTTTTCACTACCAGGAGTGGTAGTTCAGTTGGTTAGAATACCGGCCTGTCACGCCGGGGGTCGCGGGTTCGAGTCCCGTCCGCTCCGCCAAAAAAGGTAAAGCCGTTGCAAGTTTTTGACTTGCAACGGCTTTTTCCGTTTTAGGCTTATATACGCTACCCAGTTTATGCTGCGTTGTTGCTACCCGCTCACCAAGTGGGGCGCTGAGGGTCTGTAGTACACACAAAGGAGCCACGATTAATGGCTCCTTCAAAATCCCGAAACCCTGGTTCCTATAGCCGGATTCGACATGTGAAAGCAGAAGCAAATCTTTTTCGCCTTTTAGCTGAAAAGATGCTCAACTTTTCTGAAACAAATCACCCGGTTTCCATTTCAGCGAGTCAACGGCCCGCTTGTTGATTGGTCCGACTTGTCATCGGACTTGTCATCACTGGCTTTTTTTGGTTACGCAGGCAAAAACGTCTATCGACTCGGCCTCAGCAGGCGTGATGGGCAACTTGTCTGTAATTTGAAAGTCCATCGGCACACTATCTTGGAAGCCAACAGAGTCAGCCCATGCGGCCCAATCAGACTCTTGTACTTCGCCGACCGGGATGGGTTCAAAGGGGTCTATGACCCGTTTCTTCACTGGTTTGCTAAAGAAATGCATTTCCAACTTTCGACTAGTTTTCACACCAATAAAGGTGCTCTGTTTGAATTTATCTAGAAGGTAGCTGATTTATCACTATCCGGTGAAGAATTGCTTTTATCATTTTTCAAATATGGGTAATTTTTGGCACATTGCGCGTGTTGTTGTCTGGCGCAGAACGATGTAGATCGCTGAAGCGGGCAGCTAACACGTTCGTTAGGACCACCGTCATGCCAAGCGCGCGTGCCAAAGGCGCGTATCAACGGCCCGTACCAAGGGGCGGCGGTCAATGTTGAAAGGCAAGCGCCTGCAATCCAACCGCATAATGACAAAAGATTTTGGGGGGTGTGCAGTGTTTCAAAACCTGAGTATCAAGAATCAAATCGCCTTCGCGTTTTCGCTTTTGACGGCCGTGTTTGGTGTCACCCTCATTGTTGTGGGTGTCTTGCTCTCGCAGCTCAGTGCCAATGTGGTCCAGATCGGCACAATTACCTTACCCAATGTGTTGTTGGCAGACGAGATGGACTTGAGCCGTTCTGAGGTGCAGCAGTTTTTGACAGACGTTTCCGCCACCCATGACCCGGCTGGTTACAAGGATGCCGAAACTGCAGCCAAGACGTTTCACGCAGGTTTGCAAAAATTCCGCGACTACTACCGCAACGATCCACAAAACATCCAACGCCTTGAACAGATGGGTCAGCACTTCGACAAGTTCTATGCAGTTGGCAAGGCCATGGCAGCAGCCTATATCGATAAGGGCATGGAAGCAGGCAATTTGCTGATGAAGGGCTCTGCGCAGGCACCGGGTTTTGATGCTGAAAGCGAAACTATCCGTGCCGAACTGGAGGCCTTTCGAAAGCAGCAGATTGACGAGGGATCTTTCGTCACGAATGGAGCCGTGGCGGCTGCAGCTCGCGTGAATATGGGAATGTGGGTCAGTGGACTGGTGGCTGTTGTGATAGCCACTCTGTTTGGACTGCTCATTGTTCGCTCGATTACGGCGCCGCTGTCGCAGGCCGTGGAGATCACCCATACCGTCGCCTCTGGGGACCTGAAGCAGCCGATCCACGTTGACGGCAACAATGAGTCCGCCATGCTGTTGCACGCGCTCAAAAACATGCAGCAACAGCTAATAGCGGTGGTCTCACGGGTGCGTCAGGGGGCCGAGGATGTCGCCAAGTCCAGTGCCGAAATAGCCCAAAGCGAGGCCAATTTGTCCGAGCGCACGGAGACCCAGGCCGCCTCTCTGGAAGAAACAACGTCCGCAGTGCACGATTTGAGCGAGCG
>CANFNO010000565.1 GCA_947447845.1 Burkholderiales bacterium
AACGATGTGCGTGAACGATTGGTGAACAGCCGTGCGGCAGAGTTGGCCAAGAAAGAAGGCGCAGCTAAACTAGATGCTTGGAAAGCCCAGCCGGATTCGGCCAAACTGGACGGCGCCGTAGTCGTGTCACGTGACCAGCCGCAGGCGATTTCCCCACTCGTGCTGGACAAAGTCATGCACGCAGATACAACGACATTGCCCGCTTGGATCGGCGTCGACCTTGGCAGCCAAGGCTACACCCTTGTTCGTGTGAACAAAGTCATGGAGCGCACGGCGCCTAAGGAAGATCAAGCCAAGCAGGAGCGGGGCCAATATGGACAATGGGTCGCCAACGCGGAAAGCCAAGCCTATTACGAGCTGCTAAAAAACCGCTACAAGGCACAAATCAAAGTATCCAAGCCTGTTGCCGGGGCAAATCTGCTCCCCATCACAGAATAGCGTTTTTGGCGGGGTATAATTCACCCCCTACGGTGGCTGTAGCTCAGTTGGTAGAGTCCAGGATTGTGATTCCTGTTGTCGTGGGTTCGAGCCCCATCAGCCACCCCAAGTTAAGTCTGAAAAGCCTGCTGTTCAATAGATCAGCAGGCTTTTTTGTTTTGTATTCCCCGCAGGCAAACTGTGGGTCTCATACCCAACCCGGACTAGCAAATGAACACCTTCCATTCAGTCAATATGCCATCCCCAACGGGCGATGAACTCAAGGCTGCGCGACTTACAACCGGTCTCAGTCAGGTCGAGGCTGCAACATTGATGGGTTATCCAGTGCAGGCAGGCAGCAGGGGCGGGCTGCAATCCCGCACCTGGCAGGCATTGGAGAGTGCAAGCGATCCGCGAAACATGCCAGGGCCTGTATTTGCCATGTTTCAGTTGCTCACGCATCAGCATCGCGAATTCTTACTGACCTCAAGAGAAGGGTGATTGCCAGTCTTATAAGACGAGTTGCAAGATTGTTTTTGTAGGTGATTGCATCTAATAGCAAAGTGAGAATGTAGAAAAGTTGCACAAGATCGGGAATTGATTGATAATTGCTGCACTGCAACATTTTTTATTTAAAGGCTCACCATGTTCAAGAACACACCATTCGAAGCAATCGCAAAAACCATGTCGGACGCTGCTCCGAAAATGAACCCGGCTGCGGTTCAAGAGGCTATCAAGCCCGTGCAAGACAACATCAAGGCTTGGGCCGATCTGGCTCAAATGCAAGCCAAGGAAGTGCAAGCTGCCATTACTGAAACCGTTGAATCCATCAAGGGTGCCAAAGACCCACAGGCAGCGTTTGAAGTGATGAAGGCCTCCGCTGAAGCTGGCATGGCCATGTTCGCAAAGAGCCTGAAGTCCGCCACCTCCCTGAGCGTTGAACAGTTTCACTCCAGCGTTGATGCCATTGAAAAAGCCCATCCCGCTCCCGAAGCATTTGCTGCCGTGGCTAAGAACTTGAAAGCCGCTGCAACCACCGCCGAATCCACGCTGGACTCGGCGCTGGAAAAAGGTGCCTCTGCAGTTGCTGCAGTGAGCAAGACGAAGAAATCACGCTAATCCGCGCTGATAGAAAAACCCGGCCTTTGCGCCGGGTTTTTTTTGACCCCAACTTTTCCGTCTTAAGCAGCACGTAGCGCGCAGCACGCAACCGGAGTTGTGGTCTTTTGGCACCGCAATGCAATGCAGTGCAGTGCAGTGCAGTGTCCGTTTTAGGCCGCTGACAACTCCCGTATCACCTGCTTGCCGAGCGCCATCATGTGCACTTGGTCCGGGCCATCGGCAATGCGGCACCAGCGTGCGTAATTGAAGGCCTCAGCCAAAAAGTAGTCGTCTGTCAGGCCACCGGCACCGTGCATCTGGATCGCCATATCGATCACTTCGGAGCCCAACTGCGGCACCATGATCTTGGCCATTCCAATCAGGTCCATGGCGGCCTTGTTGCCGACCCGGTCCATTTTGTCCGCTGCACGCAGAGTTAAAAGGCGACACATCTCCACCTTGGAGGCCATCAGCGCAATGGACTCTCGCACCGAGCCTTGCTCACTCAGTTTTTTCCCAAACACCACACGGCTGTTGACACGCTGGCAGGCAATCTCTAGAGCACGTTGCGCGGCACCGATGACGCGCATGCAATGGTGAATGCGACCCGGCCCGAGGCGGCCTTGCGCGATTTCAAAGCCCCGGCCCTCACCCAGCAGGATGTTCGCCTTGGGTATGCGCACGTTTTCAAACACGATCTCGGCGTGTCCATGGGGCTCTTCAAAGTATCCCAATGTGCTTAAAGGTCGCACGATGTTGACGCCGGGTGTGTCACGCGGAACCAGCACCTGAGATTGCTGAACATGTCGATTCGGGTTGTTCGGGTCGGTCTTGCCCATGACGATGAAGATGGCGCAGGTTTCGAACATGGCACCCGTCGCAAACCATTTGCGACCGTTGATCACATACTCGTCACCATCAGCGGCAATCGACATCTCGACGTTGGTGGCATCGCTAGAACCCACTTCGGGCTCGGTCATCAGATAGGCCGAGCGGATTTCGCCCGCCAACAGTGGTGTTAACCATTGCGCCTGTTGCTCCGGGGTGGCGTAACGCGCAAATACCTCCATATTGCCGGTGTCCGGCGCGCTGCAATTGAACACCTCGGCGGCCCAGAATACGCGGCCCATGATTTCTGCGAGCGGGGCGTACTCGGCGTTGCTCAGGCCCTGGCCGCCATGCGCGTGCCCCGGCATAAACAAATTCCACAGGCCTTGCGCCCGTGCCTGGGCCTTCAGAGTTCGCAAAATGAGTGGTTCATTCCAACGGTTGAGACTCGTTTGCTGCTTGAACAGGTGCTCATTGGGCACGACATGGTCACGCATGAAGTCGCCCAGTTCTTTTTGTAGTTGTTTGACGCGGGGAGAATGTTCGAAATCCAAGATAGGCTCCTTCTTTGGCTTGCGTTGAACATAGCGCCAAATTGCCGTTTTTTGCGTCGCTTGGGTGACCGCCCCTAAGTCATTAAACTCAAGCACTTAGTAAGCATTCTCTAACCCCGAGACCCTTCTTATGGCAAGCCTGATCTTTTATGAAAAAGCCGTGGCCCTGGACCGCAGCCGGCACCAGAATCTGAAAATTCGGACCAAGTCAGATCATTTTTCGTTTTCCCGCAAAACCAA
>CANFNO010000566.1 GCA_947447845.1 Burkholderiales bacterium
AAATGGGATGTGGATTTTTGCAAATACGGAATTGATATTGACCCGCGCGCTGCTGCCCGCGTGAGCACGCTTTCCAGCGACAACATCTTGTGGGACGCAGATGGTTTGGAAGTGGCGCGCTTCTATTCAGGTATGGGCGCATCATGGGGTGCAGGTTCTAGGCCTATGGGCGGGCCTAATCCTGATGGTGCCAAGCTGCCACAGCGATTACTGTTTACTTACTACGATTATCTGGAAGACCGCTTTTACCAGCTAAAGACTGAGCTGCCGATACAAAAGTTGTTTGAATTGTTTTCTCACACAGGGTTGGCTAGAGACAATTACAAAGCGCGCTCCAAGTACCAATCCCTTCGTATCGGGGTAGCCCCGCAGGGAAACATCATGATGTGGGCAACTGGTTATACCGACAATCAAGTGGAACTGGGAACCTTCCGTGCAGAAGTGCTGGAAGGCATGACGCCCAAGAGCTACAACGCGGGTGGCATGAGGGCTTTCCCTCTGCGGGAGGACCGCTGGCAAGAGTTGACTGGCGGTCGCGCCAAACCCGAGACCATTGAACGCATCAAAGCGGGATGGGTGCCAGACCCTTCCTATTACATGCGTCGCATTCGGGTGAAGTACCCCTGGCGCTTTAAGCTCACCGGCGCCGTGTCGCGGGTAACCGATATTCTGAGCTTTGAGTCCAGTGCCGAGAGTACGGCCTACGGTGCATGGGAGATGGGCTTGTACCAAACACTTAACGTTATGCGTGCCCCACCTCCGGTAGCCTTTTTTTGGTTCCATGACCTCTCGGGCAAGCGCCATTACTTGTGGCTGGAGTTTTGGAAGCGCGAGCGGGCGGTGAGTGAGGCGGATATGACGGAGGTGTTTGCCGCCTTTGAGCAGGTCTTGGGCAAGCGCACGCTGGAGGACAACTTGTTTGCGCCCAATGATGAGGATATGGCCACAGTGGAGGTGCATGTCGGCGAGGACTTCCAGATGATTACGGCATCGCTGGTCAAGGGGGAGGTTCGCGTGCCGTTGCCTGTAGGCCGCACCCAGCATTTTGAATTGGAGCCTTACGCCTATTGGTCCGGCAATCCCACACCATCGGCGGATGTGATCAAGCTGTTTCAAGAAGGTCCGCCGAAGCCTTGAGCATGGTATTCGTGCAGACTATTTCCAAAATATTTTTCGCGCCTTCCGATTCCCAAAATCCGCCTAGCCAGTCATGACATTCACTTAACCATGCAATAGAAGCGTGACCACCTAATTACAAAAAGGGCCTAAACCCATGGATCCCCAACTACTCGATTACTACAACCAGGAACTCACCTACATGCGCGAGGCTGCGGGTGAGTTTGCTGTACTGCACCCCAAGATTGCGCGCCGTTTGGGCATGCAGGGGGTGGAGGTGGCGGACCCTTATGTGGAGCGGCTGATTGAGTCGTTCTGCTTCATGTCGGCGCGCATGCGCATCAAGCTCGACGCAGAGTTTCCGCGTTTTAGTCAACGCATGCTGGAGGTGGTGTACCCCAACTATGTGTCGCCCACGCCCAGCATGGCGGTGGCGCAGTTGCACCCGAATGTGAAGGAAGGCGATTTCAGCAAAGGCTTTGCGGTTCCGCGCAACACCGCGTTCTTTGCCAAGGTGCCGGAGGGTGAAACCACTGCCTGCGAGTTCCGCTCGGGTCAGGATGTGACGCTGTGGCCCATCGAGATTGTCAGCGCCAAGCTGGCTGGTGTGCCGCCCGATATCCCGGCGCTGGAGCGCTATCTGCCGCCCACGGTGCAGGTGACGGGCAGTCTGCGCATGCAGTTGCGTGTCACGGGTGAGTTGAACTTTTGTGATCTCAAAGGTCTCGACCGCTTGCCGATTTACCTTAGCGGTGACGAGCAAGTCGCCTCCCACCTGTTTGAACTGCTGCATGCCGGTGCTGTGGCCTCGCTCACCGGTGTGCCCGGCAACATGGCCGACAACCCGCATGTGGTGACGCGTGATGCGCTGGTGCACGAGGGCCTGAGCCCGAATCAAAGCCTGATGCCCTTGCCCTGGAACACTTGGCACGGACACAACCTGTTGCACGAATACTTTGCCTGCCCCAGCCGCTTCTACTTCTTTGCATTGCAGGGGCTGGCGCCGGGACTCTCGCGCATTCAGGGCAAGCTGGCTGAGGTGGTGGTGCTGCTGACCCAGGACACCGCCAAGCTGCGCGGCCTGGTTGATAAGGACCAGTTCGCGCTGTTCTGCACGCCGGTCGTCAACCTGTTTGACCGGCGCACCGACCGCATTGAAATGAGCCCTGGTCAAACCGAATTTCATCTGGTGCCTGACCGCTCGCGCCCCATGGACCTTGAAGTATTCAGCGTGCAAGAGCTGTCAGGCCAGAAGGCCGACACCACGCAGGAGTTGATTTTCAGGCCGATGTACCAAACGCTCAATCAGGATGAAGGCAACCACGGTCGCTACTTCAGTCTGCGCCGTGAAGGTCGCCTGGCTTCAGACAATGCGCGCAAATACGGGACCCGCACACCCTATGTAGGCACCGAGGTATTCGTGAGTTTGGTGGATCAGCATGAGGCGCCTTATGCGGAATCTCTGCGCTACCTGAGCGTGCAAGCCTTGCTAACCAACCGCGATTTGCCGCGCCTGGTGCCGCGCAATGGCTACTCCGATCTGAGTGTGAAGGATTCGCTGCCCATCATCGCAGTCGGCCTGGTGCGCGCGCCCAGCCAACCGCGTGCGCCGTTTGCCCAGGGCGAGATGGCATGGCGCCTGATCCGGCAGCTCAATTTCAACTATTTGCCACTGATGGACATGAACCAACGTCAGGGCGCCCAAGCGCTGCGCGACATGCTGCGCCTTTTCGTCGGTGCCGATGACCTGATCGCCACCAAGCAGGTCGAGGGACTTATTGGCAGCCGCATCACGCCCGTGACGCGCCGTCTGCCGGGCACTGGCCCGTTGGTCTATGGCCGGGGTGTGCAGTGTGACGTGACGGTGGATGAAGACGCCTTTAGCGGCATCAGTCCCTACTTGCTGGGCTTGGTGCTGGAGCACTATCTGGCGCGCCACGTCAGCATCAATGTGTTCACCCAAACCCGTCTTGAATCGATGCAGCGCGGCCAAGTGGCCCAATGGCCGGTGCGCATGGGAACG
>CANFNO010000567.1 GCA_947447845.1 Burkholderiales bacterium
ATGGAGCCCCTGGGTTCAGGTTGCCGGCCAGCTCCGGGACCGGGCCTGCTGCTTCGATTGCGCCTGCGAGATCGAATAGTAGGTCTGACCCAAGGGCCGGTCAATACGAAGCCTCGGTGACCCCAATCGGGGGAAAGCCGGGAGCGGCCTAAGTGCCTGTCTTGAACGTGCTGACCACGTCTTCCAGATGGGCCGCCTGGTCTTGTAGTGACTGGGCCGCCGCTGCGGCCTGCTCCACCAGGGCCGCGTTTTGCTGCGTGGCCTGGTTCATTTCAGTCACCGCGCCATTGACCCTGGCAATGCCCTCGGTCTGGGCCATGCTGGCATTGGCAATGCTGCCCATGATGTCGGTGACGTGGCGGATGCTTTCGACAATTTCGTTCATGGTGGCACCGGCCTGATGCACCAGCGTGCCACCCGCATCCACTTTGGCGACGGAGTCGTCAATCAGCTTCTTGATCTCTTTGGCGGCCTCGGCCGAACGTTGCGCCAGGCTGCGCACTTCAGAAGCCACCACGGCAAAGCCGCGCCCCTGTTCACCGGCCCGCGCCGCTTCCACCGCCGCATTCAGCGCCAGGATATTGGTCTGGAAGGCGATGCCATCAATGACACCAATGATGTCGACGATCTTGCGTGACGACTGGTTGATGGATTCCATCGTGTTCACCACCTCAGACACCACCGCCCCTCCGCGTACCGCCACTTCAGAGGCGGATTGGGCTAACTGGTTGGCGCGCCGCGCGTCATCGGAGGTCTGGTTGACGGCTTCGGTCAGGCTTTGCATGCTGGCGGCGGTGTTCTCCAGGGTGCCGGCCTGTGCTTCGGTGCGGTTCGACAGGTCCATATTGCCATTGGCGATATCGCGCGAGGCGCTGAAGATGGTATCGGTGCCTATGCGCACCTGGTTCACGATGCGTATCAGGCCCTGGTTCATTTCCTGCAGGGCGCGCTGCAACTCACCCACCTCATTATTGGAGTCCACGGCAATGGTCTGGCTGAGGTCGCCAGCGGCAATGCCGCGGGCCACCTGCACGCCTTGTTCCAGCGGGCGGGTGACTACCTTGTGGATGAACGGGTAAATCAGCAAGAGTACCGGAATACTGGTGAGGATGGCCGCCAGAATCGATTTGAAACGCTGGTCAGCCAGCCCGGCATTTACCTTGTCCAGCGACACCTTCATGCTGACTGCGCCTAGCACTGTGCCTTCGGGAACCAGATGGCAAAGCGTGCAATCCTTGCCCAGTGAATTTTTCATGGCGATCACCGGACGCACGGTGCGCAGGTACTCTCCAGTGGGGTCGTTTTCCACCTCAATGGTTTCTTTGCCGCTTTTCAATACCTCCGCCTCCAGTGCGTCGGGTGTTGCCTCGCTCTTGGCGTTGCCAGGGCCAAAGAGCTTGCTGACGTTTTCGCCGCGCAGCACGCGTACATCACGTATGGAGCCAAGCTGTTTGATCTGATCCAGAAACACGTCGCGTTGGGCCACGGTGCCTGTCACCATCATGCCGGTCAGGCCGGCCATGGTGGCGTTGTGCATGCTTAATGAGAAGTCCTGGGCCTGTTCCAGCGCCGCCTGGCGCGATACATAACCCTGCCAAACGATGATCCCTATCCAGACACAAAGCAGGGCCGCTGCAATGGTAGCCAGTAGCTGCACCCAGATTCTGGATGTGGTCTGACGGGACATAAGTTGTGCTCCTGATAGTTTCCGTCCAGCGCGGATTAATTTTCCATAAGTATCGCACTTTGCCCTGTGCGAATGGGTGATCAGGAATGACGCTGGTGGGGCCTTTTGGGCATTGTGCCGCACTGCAACATACGCCACTTGGCGTATTTCCGTAATGGGTTGGAGTTTCTACATTGGACCCATCGCCAGCAAACATTGTTCAGTCAGGCTGGCGACCACTGATTTGTCTATCAACCCCGGAGCAAACAATATGCAACGTCGATTTACTCTCAAGGCACTCACCGCTGCCGTCGCCCTCACTACCCTGGCAGCAGTGCCTTCGTACGCCGCGGACACCATCAAGGTCGGCATTCTGCACAGCCTCTCAGGCACCATGGCCATTTCTGAAACCGTGTTGAAAGACACTGTGTTGATGGCCATCGACGAGATCAACGCCAAGGGCGGCGTGTTGGGCAAGAAGCTCGAACCCGTGGTGGTTGACCCCGCTTCCAACTGGCCCCTGTTTGCTGAAAAAACCAAGCAACTGCTGACGCAAGACAAAGTCTCGGTCATCTTCGGTTGCTGGACTTCTGTGTCCCGCAAATCCGTGTTGCCCGTGGTTGAAGAATTGAACGGCCTGCTGTTCTACCCCGTTCAGTACGAAGGTGAAGAGCTCTCCAAGAATGTGTTCTACACCGGTGCTGCGCCTAACCAGCAAGCCATTCCCGCGGTGGATTACCTGATGAGCAAAGAAGGCGGCGGCGCCAAGCGTTGGGTACTGTTGGGTACCGACTATGTCTACCCCCGCACCACCAACAAGATCCTGCGCGCTTACTTGAAATCCAAGGGCGTGAAGGACACTGACATCGACGAGAAGTACACACCGTTTGGTCACAGCGATTACCAAACCATCGTGGCTGACGTGAAGAAGTTTGCAGCCGGTGGCAAGACGGCCGTGGTGTCCACCATCAATGGTGACTCCAACGTTCCTTTCTACAAGGAACTGGGCAACGCGGGCCTGAAGGCCAAGGATGTGCCGGTTGTTGCCTTCTCCGTGGGTGAAGAAGAACTGCGCGGTGTGGACACCAAGCCCCTGGTCGGCCACCTGGCTGCCTGGAACTATTTCATGTCGATCAAGAACCCGACCAACACCGAGTTCATCAAGAAGTGGTCTGACTACGCCAAGGCCAAGGGCATCGCTGGTCACAAAGACAAGCCTCTGACCAATGACCCGATGGAAGCGACGTACATCGGCATCAACATGTGGAAGCAGGCTGTCGAGAAGGCCAAGTCCACCGACACCGACAAGGTGATCGCGGCCATGTCCGGTCAGACTTTCAAGGCACCGAGCGGCATCATGAGCATGATGGACGAGAAGAACCACCACTTGCACAAGTCGGTGTTCATTGGTGAAGTCAAGGCTGACGGCCAGTTCAACGTGGTGTGGAAGACACCCGGTCCCGTGAAAGCCA
>CANFNO010000568.1 GCA_947447845.1 Burkholderiales bacterium
ACTTACGGCCTTCACATCCGGGTGGGCAAGGATGGCATCGACCGCTTCCTTGTCGCCCTGCACCACGTTGAACACACCGTCCGGCAGTCCGGCTTGCTTGAACAGGTCAGCAATCAACAGGCTGGGGCTGGGGTCCAGCGGGCTGGGTTTCAGGACAAAGGTGTTGCCTGCAGCAATGGCCACCGGGAACATCCACATCGGCACCATCACAGGGAAGTTGAACGGCGTAATGCCAGCCACTACACCGAGGGGCTGGCGCAACGTCCAGTTGTCGATGCCGGTGCTCACCTGGTCGGTGAAATCGCCCTTGAGCAATTGCGAAATTCCGCAGGCGAATTCGACGATGTCGATGCCGCGTGCCACTTCGCCTTGCGCATCGGTAAACACCTTGCCGTGCTCGGCGGTGATGACGCGGGCCAGCTCATCTTTGTTGGCATTGAGCAGTTCCAGAAACTTGAACATCACGCGGGCACGGCGGATGGGCGGTGTGTCGGACCAGGCGGGGAAGGCGGCTTGTGCAGAGGCCACGGCGGCATCCACATCAGCTGCATTGCCCAAGCGCACCTGACGAGCCACGGCGCCGGTGGCGGGGTTGTAAATGGCTTGCGTGCGGGTGCTGCTGCCAGCGGTACGTGCGCCCTCGATGTACTGGGCAACTTCGGTCGAATCGGTGTAGGGGGTCATTGCGCGTCTCGGTGTGTGGGTTGGCTGTCAAAACCTGCTCAGGTCCTGCTTCAGCCCGCAGTCTAGGGCGCGCAGCTGCATCCAACAAGACCAATGGCTTGAATTGATTGTTCCCAATGGTGAACAATAGGCCCATGATTGAGCAAAAATTGAAAGACCCCTGGAACCATCTGCATTGG
The DNA here is from genome assembly GCA_947447845.1 of Burkholderiales bacterium. The sequence goes on from CANFNO010000568.1 coordinate 864, forward strand.
CTTATGGTGCTGTCGCAGCAGGGCAGTTACACGGCAGCAGCGGCCCGCCTGGGTGTGAGCAAGGCCGCGATGAGTCAGCACATCGCCGAGTTGGAGCGCGCTGCCGGTGTGGAACTGGTCCGGCGCACAACACGCAGCGTTCAGCTCACCCAGGCAGGGCAACGTCTGGTGGACGAGACCCGCGCCCCGTTTGAGCAAATCGCGCAAAGTTTTGCCAGTGTGCGTGACCTGGCGGGTGCACCCCGTGGGCTATTGCGAATCACCGCACCGGTAGCCCTGGCCCGCCAGCAACTGGTGCCCCGGCTAGCCGAATTCTTGCGCCTGTACCCCGAGGTCCGACTGGAACTGGATATGTCTGACCGCCTGAGCTCCATGGGCACCGAAGGATTTGACCTGGCCATTCGCCACACCGCCGCGCCTCCGGATACGCATGTCGCGTGGACCCTGTGCAGCACCCGTTCGGTGTTGGTGGCGACGCGCGCTTACCTGCGCAAACGTGGCGTCCCGGACGCACCTGCGGACCTGGTCACGCACAACTGCCTGCATTACCGGCGTGGGCACGATGCGCCGGCCTGGACTTTTGAGACGTTGACCGCGCTCAAGGAGTCGGCACGGGTGACAATTCCCATATCCGGCTCGCTTTCTGCCAACAACAGCGAGGCTTTGCGTGACGCCGCCCTAGCCGGTCTGGGCATCGCCTTGTTGCCAGACTTCACGGCGCAGACCAGCCTGCTCCAGAACAAGCTGGTGCAGGTGTTGCCCGATTGGAAATCGGTAGGCGCATTTGCTGAAACCATCTACGCCATACGCCCCTACTCGCACCATGTGCCCCTCGCGGTTACCGCGTTTGTTGGCTACTTGCGTGACGTTCTTTCGGGTGGCTTTGGTTTGCAGAGTTAAAAAGATTGAGAGATAGCTGCCTCCTGCAGCCCAGTTGCTTTAAAGAAGCCGTATTGCTATTTCACGGCCAGCATCCACTCGTGCACCGGGTCATTCTTGAAAACCCAGAAGCGGTTTGGGCCCGCCATCACATTCAGGTAATACAGGTCGTAGCCGTGTGGTGCTGTCACCGGGTGATAGCCCTTGGGCACCATCACCACGTCGTGGTCTTCCACGGCGCAGGCCTCGTCGATGCTGCGGTCGTCGGTGTAAACGCGCTGAAAGGCAAAGCCTTGCGGCGGGTTGAGGCGGTGGTAGTAGGTTTCTTCCAGCAGCGTCTCCACTGGCGGCTGCTCCACATCATGTTTGTGGGGCGGGTAACTGGAGCTGTGGCTGGCCGGTGTCATCACCTCCACCACCAGCAGGTGTGCGGCGCGCGGGTCGTCGTGCGGCAGGATGTCGCAAACGTAGCGCGTGTTGGTGCCCTTGCCGCGCACGCTGCGGCGCATGGCTGCGGAGTCGATCACGCTCACTTCACCGGAGCCGCCTTGGCCTGGAGCCGTGCACAGCGCCACTTCGGCAACGGCTGTTGCACCGGGCACATTGCCCACGGTAACAGTCTTGCCTGCAGGCACATAAACGGCAGCCGGTGATACCTCTTCAAACACGCTTTTGCGACCACCCAGGTTGGCGTAAGTCTTTCCATCCACGGTCACGTCCACCGTGCCGGTTAGCACCACCAGACACAGTTCGCGCGTGCCGGTGTCCACGGTTTCACTTTCACCGGCAGCAAGGCGCACGGCCCGAAAACCCACATGGGTCCAGCCTGCGCGCTCGGGTGTCACGTTGACGATTTCGCGACCGGTGGGCGCGGACTTGGCAAGCAGGGGGCTGACCATGAGTGCTCCTTAGGCGAGGCTGTCGACCAGGCCGCGCAGGGTGTCATAACCCTTCTTGGCGTACTCGTAACTGGGCGCCACGGCGGGGTCCTGCTCGGCTTCGACGACCAACCAGCCTTCATAACCGGCGTTCTTCAATACGGTCAGCGCCGCCTTGTAGTCAATGCTGCCATCGCCGGGCACGGTGAAGGTGCCGTTGATCACGCCATTCAAAAAGCTCCAGCTGTCGTTGCGGGCCTGTGCGATGACCGAGGCGCGCACGTCCTTGCAGTGCACATGCACCACGCGCTTGACGTGCTTTTCCAGCAGAGTGACAGGGTTGGCAGCACCACCAAAATAGGCGTGGCCGGTGTCAAACAGCAGGAACACTTTGGCCGGATCGGTCAGGGCCATTAGCTTGTCCACATCGGCGGGGGACTCCACATAAGCGCCCATGTGGTGGTGGTATGCCAGCTTGATGCCATAGGTATTGATCAGGTGCTCGCCAA
>CANFNO010000569.1 GCA_947447845.1 Burkholderiales bacterium
ACCATCTTGCAGGATGATGCCGCGCCGTACCGCTGGCTCAGTACCAGCATGTGCAGCGTGATGCCGGCACACGTTATCTACCCCAAGGTTGATAGCCGTCCGGCGGGCTTTTCCAGCAAGTGGCTGAACGATATTCTGCGTGGCCAAATGGGGTTTACAGGTGCCATCTTCAGCGACGACCTGTCAATGGCCGGAGCGCGCGTGCTTGATGGCAAGCAACTGAGTTATACCCAGGCCGCTGTCGAAGCCTTGCAAGCGGGCTGCGACATGGTGCTGCTGTGCAACCAGTCTATTCCCAGCAGCGAAGGTGGCGGACGGGCGATTGATGAACTCATCGCCGGGCTAACCGAGGCCCAGGTAAGGGGCCAGTGGCAGCCCTGTGAGGTCAGCGATGGACGCCGTCTTTCTCTACTGCCAAAACAAGCTGCCATCGATTGGGAGGACCTGATGGTGCAGTCCGCTTACATGCATGCGCTTGACTGGCTAGCCTGAATAGAGAGACAAACGGTACCGTGCTACGATTTGCTCCGTTAAGTTTTCCTGTTCCAAAAATTCGGAGTGAATAATGAAGTTGAAGTCTTTGATTGTTGCCGTGATGATGCTTGCCTTTGCCGGCGCCACGATGGCGGCAACTACACCTGCCAAAAAGCATGCGCATAAAAAGGCCCACGTGGCAAAGATCCACAAGGTCAAACACAAGAAGGCTGCCGCGCAATAAGCGAAGCATCGCATCAAAGCAAAAAGGCCTCTTTCGAGGCCTTTTTGCTGGGTGAAAACCTTCTAATTCGTTACGGTTCAGCCTCGTTTAGTGGATTGAAGAGATGTTCGCCCCCGATTTGCCGATGACCATGTATTTGGAGGTTGTTCCTGCGATCGCCATAAGGTCCGAGGTTGTGCTGGACTGGCTAATCGTGTTCCAGGCGGAGCCATCCAGGCTAGTAAATACGGCCCCGGCGGCACCCACAGCGAGGAATTGTGCCGAATCTGTGCTGACCGCATAGAGGTGGGCGCCGGAGGATGGTGTCTGTGCGACCCAAGTTTGCCCATCGGTGCTCCTGATCTTGGTCCCGTTGTTACCCACCGCTACCAATACACCGCTTATGTTTGCGGCGACTCCATTCAGGTCATTGCCCCCCGCATTGGATGTGCGGGGTGTCCAGGTTGCCAGGTCTGTACTTGTGATGACCGTGCCACCAGCCCCAACTGCAACCCAAAGACCGGTCGCAGAATAGGTCAGTCCATAGAGATCGGCCACGACGCCCGTTGCGACAGGGTTCCAGTTCACGCCATCAGTCGTCGAAAATGCCACGCCGCCATTGCCCACGGCTACCAGTGTTGTGGCATTGGCAGCTAAAGCATTCAAATTGGCGCCTGCTGGTGTCCAGGTAGCAGCCGTCCAAGTGGTCAGATTGGCACTTGAAACAATGTTGTTGACGCCGCCATCTGCGCCGATAGCGATGAATTTGCTAAAGGCATAAGTTGCCGCCTTGAAATTGGTGGTCAGTGGAGTGCCAGGTGTGACCGTTGACCAGCCCATACCGACCAGGCTTTGGCTCACGCCCTCAAGTCCCTTGTAGATTGCACCACCGGCTCCGAAAGCCACGTAATTGACGGTTGCGTCACTGGCTGTTCCGTAAGCAATGCCACGCATGTCATTGGTACCCAAGGTCGCTGTGCCGGCAATCCAGGTTGTGCCCGCATAGCCTGGCATGACGGATTTCGAAGCCGTTTGATCACCACCCTTGCCGCCGTCGGTTCGCGCATTCATGGCAAATGAGTAGGTCACACCATTCAACAAACCAGTAATGACGTAAGGCGAGCTGAGATTGTTGGTGGCCCAGGCATGGTTACTGGGAGGGTTCTTAATGTCGATTGGAGAAGCGGTAGGGGCGTACATGAGCCAGTACTGGACACCGGGGCTGGCATCCCAAGTAATGATGGCTTGCCCGTTACCGGGGGTCACCGTGAATCCGCTAGGGGCAGGTGCGGAACTGCCAGCTCCACCGCCACAAGCAGTTACTGCCAGGGCTAGAACAATGGCGACCATCGTGCGCCAGAAAGAGTGTTTCAACATGTTCAAATTTTTCCTATTCAATCCAGACCAATTATCAAGTTTGAGCAGCCCGGTAAGGCTTCGTTTGCGTAAAGCAGGTCGCATTGTTCGTCATACATCACGGTATTGTGACTGTCCCGCTTGGCCTTTCAAGGCGAGCGATGCAATCTGGGTGACGAGAGCGCCACGATCATGTCACTGGTCGCATCGTCTACTGCAGGGTGGCGCTGCAGCAGGCCGCTAGTGCCCAGCAGCTTACGTAGTTGTTGCAAGTCTTTGACGCTGGGTGCCACCTTGATCTGTGCCAGCGCAGCAGACGCATTACCACCCTGGATCAGACTGGCGACTTTGGTTGCCCAGGGGTTGTTTTGGCGTGTCATGTTGGTGTGCTCGTGGACTTCGGTGGTTTGCCATTATGACCAGAGCCGATCAGTGCTGTTATCCAGGTAGGTCAGATAGACCCGCACTTCAAATTCCAGTTGGTGGTAATCGGGTTCCATGTAGCTGCACAGCTTGTAAAAATTTTTGTCGTGCTCACGCTCGCGCAGGTGCGCCAACTCGTGCACGGTGATCATGCGCAAAAACTCCAGCGGCGTGTCCTTAAACAGGGACGCGATGCGGATCTCGCGTTTTGCTTTGAGCTGCGAGCCCTGCACCCGCGAGACCGTGGTGTGCGTGCCCAGTGCATTCTTCACCAACTGAAGTTTGTTGTCGTAGAGCACCTTGCTGATGGGCGTGGCGCCCTTTAGGTAATCCTGCTTCAAGCCCTGTACGTAATCAAACAGCGCGCGGTCGTCGCGAAGGCCGTGGCCTTGCGGATATTTTTTGAGTAACCACGGCCCCAGCTTTTGCGAATGCAGCATGCCTTCAATTTGCTGAACTGTGCCAGCCGGGTAGCCGTTCAGGTAAGTCAAATTCATTTGTTGGCCATGCGCATGGCTATCAACCCCGCTACCAGAATGACGGCGGCCCCTATAAAGGTCGTGAACTTGGGTACTTCGGCAAAGAACAGAAAGCCCCACAGCGGCGCCCAAAGAATGCCGGTGTATTCAAACGGTGTCACGGTACTGCTC
>CANFNO010000570.1 GCA_947447845.1 Burkholderiales bacterium
GATGATGCCAGCCGCAAAGCCCGGCGAGTAACCGCGCCGGCGCATTTCCGGGATACCGGCAGAGCCGATGGCCGAGCAGGTGGCAGGGGACGAGCCGGCCATGGCTGCGAACAATGCGCAGGCAAACACGTTGGCAATACCCAACCCGCCCGGCACTTTGTGTAGCCAGGCGTGGATGGCGGAATACAAGTCCTTACCGGCGCGCGAACGGCCAATGGCCGCGCCCTTCAAGATGAACAAAGGAATCGCCAACAGGGTGATGGAGGCCATCTCCTCGTAGACGTTTTGCGCCACCGTATCCAGCGAGGACGCGGGCATGAAGATGAACATGAAGCCTGCTGCCACCGTACCCAGCGCAAAGGCGATGGGCATGCCGGAAAACATCACCAGCAGCGTGGCCGCGCCGTAGGAAAGGCCGATGCCGAGTTCGCTCATTTTTGGGCCTTTGATACTTCACCGCCAGTGACTTGCACCAGGGTTTGCAAAAACAGTTGCAGGGTCAGGATGCTCATTCCCACCGCCATCAGCGAATAGGGAATCCACAAGGGCGGGGCAAAGCTGCTGGAGGTGGTTTGGCCTTCGCTCCAGGCCTCATGGAACAGCGTCCAGGACTTCCAGGTGAAAAAGCTGCAGAACAGGGCAGAAATGATGTCCACCAGAAACAGCCGCGCCCGGTTCACCATTGGCGGCAGCAGGTTGGCAAAGGCCTCGATACCCACATGACCGCGCAGTGACTGCACATGCGCCGTGGTCATAAAGGTGGCGCCCACCAGCAGGAACACCGCAACTTCGTCTTGCCAGTCCGTCGCGCTTTTCAAAAAGTAGCGCGTCACCACGGAGTAGGTCAGCACGCCAGCCGCCAAAACCAGCGCCAGCATGGAGAGGCGCAGCACCAGCGCGTTGAGCACATTCAAGGCCGTGGCTGCAGCTGCAACCACCGCGTTTTTGGGGCGCATGGTGCCAGGAGCCAATGAAGGCTCCAGCTCGAAACCATGGCTCACAGCGTTTGCTCAGCAAGCGCCAGCAACTTGGCACTGCCTTCGTTCTTGGCGGCGTAGTCTTTCCAGGCTGTCGCACGGGCAATGGCCTGCCACTTCTTGATCGATGCGGCTGACAGGTCCACCACCTTGGCACCGGCCTTTTCGTAAACTTTGGCGACCTCGACGTCGTCTTTTTTGGCGGCGTCCATGGCGAACTTTTCCATGTCAGCGCCAACCGCCATGATCGCATCGCGCTGGTCTTTGGGCAGCGCATCAAAAATTTGCTTGGACATCATCAGCGGCTCGAACATGAACCAATAGGCGCCGTTGCGACCGGTGGTCAGCGACTTGGCGACTTCTTCCAGGCGGAAGGAGATGAACGACGTGCTGGATGTCATGGCTGCATCCATGGCGCCGGTCTGCATGGCGGCATAGATTTCGTTGCTGGGCAAGCTGACCACAGCAGCGCCGGCTTCTTTCAAAATCATGTCCACCTCGCGCGAGCCGCCGCGCACCTTCATGCCCTTGGCGTCTTCCGGATCAATGATGGGTTTGCCGCGCGAAGCCACGCCGCCAGCCTGCCAGATCCAGCTGATCAGCTGAATGCCCTTGGCCTGCAGCACGCGGTCCAGCTCGGCACCCACCGGCTTGCTCTTCCAGCCATAGGCCTGCTCATACGACACCACCAGACCTGGCATCAGGCCGATGTTCACTTCCGGAATTTCGCCTCCAGCGTAGGACAGGGGGATCAGCGCCATATCCAACGCACCCTTGCGCATAGAGGAGAACTGGGCGTTGGTCTTCATCAGAGAGGAGCCGGGATAGATCTCGAACTTCAGCGCGCCCTTGGTGCGCTTTTCCACGTCAGCGGCGAACTGGCGCACCAGCCGGTCGCGGAAGTCGCCCTCCTTGATCGTGCCGCCTGGAAACTGGTGCGAAATCTTCAGCGTGGCGCTTTGGGCCAGCACGTCGGTGAAAGGAAGCGTGGCCAGGGACAGGCCGCCAAGGGATTGAAGAAGGTGTCTGCGCTGCATGGGAAAAGTCTCCTCAGGTGATGTAAAGTCCAACTTATGTATACATTAAATGTATCTTGTGTATTTTTTGTTGTAATTGGTGAATACCCTGATGCAGAATTAGAATCCATTAATCAAAAGAGATGGGAGAATCAAGACATGAAAATTTCCGATTCGTTGCGTGAAAAAATTGAAGAGCAGATCGCCACCGGCGCCCTGCCTCCTGGCAGTTCGCTGGACGAAGCCACGCTGGTGGAGCAGTACAACGTGTCGCGAACGCCGGTGCGCGAGGCGCTCATCCAACTGGCTGCCGAAGGCCTGATAGAAATCCGCCCGCGCCGTGGCGCCGTAGTCACCAGCATTGGCCCGACGCGCCTGAGCGAGATGTTTGAAGTAATGGCCGAGTTGGAAGCCATGTGCGCCCGACTGGCGGCGCGCCGCATGACAAATACCGAGCGGCAAGCACTACAGACCGCGCATGAGGCCTGTGAAGCCGCCCGCAACCAGGACGACTCTGACGCCTACTTTTATTGCAACGAACAATTCCACTCTGCCATTTACGCGGGCAGCCACAACGGTTTTCTGATCGAGCAGGCCAGTCAGTTACAGCGCCGCCTGCGCCCTTACCGGCGCCTGCAACTGCGCGTGCGCAACCGCATGAGCACCTCTTTTCAGGAGCACCAGAGCGTGGTGGAGGCCATCAGCGCGGGCGACACTGAAGGCGCTGCCCTGGCCCTGCGCAGCCACGTCGTGGTGCAAGGCGAGCGCTTTGCCGACTTACTGGCTTCGCTGCACGCGCTGCAGCCCCTGGCTGAGGCAGCTTGAGCTGAGTTGCTTGTGCCGAGGGCGCTCAAAGTGCCCGGCGCTCCCTACATCAAGGGCGCAATGGCATTGCGTTTGACGTACACCGCAAGCATTGAGTCGTAGGTGGAAATATGCTTCACCAGGCAATAGTTCACAAAATCTTCAAGCTCGTCCTTTGACAGCACGTCCTGACCCAAGACATCCAGAATTTTGTTCAGGGTGCTGACGAGCTCTTCATGCTCCTTGGCGTGGTTCGCCATGAAGGGATATTGAATATCACGCATGAAGATTTCTTCTTGTGAGAAGTGGCTTTGCGTGTAGCGGGAA
>CANFNO010000571.1 GCA_947447845.1 Burkholderiales bacterium
TCCAAAGACATCAATATGCGAGTCAAGGCGCGTGCCTTGGGTCTGGCGACCGATGACTACCAAAACGACAAAACGCTGGAAGACGGTGACCTGCTGTACTCAGGAAGCCTCGCCCTGCCCTCGGACTTCTGGGCAACACATGGCCAAAGCGTAGAAAGCTGGCAACAAGGCCAACACACCTTTTACAAGGTGGACGGCCCGTCCGTGCCCAGCATGCTGATCAACCAATTTGTCTACTTCGAGTCTCCTGGCGAGCCCAGCTTGTATGCCCGTGTGACCGAAATTCGCGGCACCACCGCTGTGCTTAAAACACTCAAGGATTTCAACCATTTGAAGAACGCGGTCTGGGGCGTGACCACGCGCAACCGCGAGCAGAACTTCGCCATGAATCTGCTGACTGACCCGGAAGTCGACTTTGTGACGCTAACAGGCACAGCAGGTACCGGCAAGACTCTGATGGCGCTGGCTGCTGGCTTGACTCAGGTATTGGACGATCGCCGCTATACCGAAATCATCGTCACACGCGCCACGGTCAGCGTGGGCGAGGACATCGGTTTCCTGCCGGGTACTGAGGAAGAAAAGATGGGTCCCTGGATGGGCGCGTTGGATGACAATCTGGAGGTGCTGGGCAAGACTGATACCAGTGCAGGTGAATGGGGGCGCGCAGCCACCAACGAACTTATTCGGAGTCGCATCAAGATCAAGAGCATGAACTTCATGCGTGGGCGAACTTTCCTGAACAAGTACGTGATCATCGATGAGGCGCAAAACCTGACACCCAAGCAGATGAAAACGCTAATTACCCGCGCGGGTCCCGGCACCAAAATCATCTGCATGGGCAATCTGGCCCAGATCGATACACCCTACCTGACTGAGGGCTCCTCAGGTCTGACCTTTGCGGTAGACCGCTTCAAAGGCTGGCCGCACGGCGGACATATCACGCTAGCGCGGGGTGAGCGCTCCAGGTTAGCGGATTTTGCCAGCGAGGTGCTCTAGAGCCAGCAGCCTTATGTCGCAGCAGCGGTAGTGGGGTGCGTGGCAAAACGAAGTAATGGAGGGGACTCAGGGCGCAGCACTGGGTCGGGGGACATGAGCGGCGCCACGTACACCAGCGCCACTGCGGGCTCAGCAAGGCGGTGTTAGGCCCTTAGTAATCCCCGCCGCCGCCACTTGCCAGGCTTTCAAACTTGGTGATGTTGCGCAGAAACGCGAGCTTGACGGTCCCAGTGGGGCCGTTTCGCTGTTTGGCGATGATGACCTCGGCCACTCCCGGCTCTTTACACGCCTCTTTTGTGTAGTACTCGTCGCGGTAAATGAACATGATGATGTCGGCATCCTGCTCGATGGCGCCGGATTCCCGCAAGTCACTCATCATGGGACGCTTGTCGGGGCGCTGCTCGACGCTGCGGTTGAGCTGCGACAGCGCTATGACGGGACACTTGAGTTCGCGTGCCAGCATCTTCAGGCCTCGCGATATTTCACCCAGTTCCGTGGCCCGATTTTCACCATCGTTGCTGCTACCACTCATCAGTTGCAAATAGTCAACGACGATCAGGCCAAGTTGGCCATATTGGCGTGAAAGACGCCGCGCGTTGGCGCGCACTTCGCTGGAAGTCAGACCCGGGCTCTCATCAATATGCAGCGAAATCGTCCGCAACTTTTCAATGGTTTCGATGAGACGAGGCCATTCTTCGTCGGTCAGTTTGCCGGTTCGCAAATGGCCTTGGTCAATGCGGCCAATGGATCCCACAACGCGCACAGCCAACTGCGCAGCACCCATTTCCATCGAGAACACCGCCACAGGTAAACCCTCATGCAAGGCCACATGTTCTGCAACATTGATCGCCAGAGCCGTTTTGCCCATGGAAGGTCTTGCAGCCAACACAATCAGGTCACCGGCTTGTAAACCTGCTGTCATACGGTCGAGGTCGTAGAAACCAGTGCGCACCCCAGTCACATCGTTGGGGTTGTCAGCCATCTCCTGGACGCGATCTAACAGATTCACCACCAATGTATCCATTGCCTGGAAGCCTTGCTTGTTGCGCTTGCCCTGCTCGCCAATGTTGAAGATCTTTTGCTCTGACTCGTCAACGATTTGCGATACCGCCCTGCCCTTGGGATTGAAGGCGTTGGTAGCAATTTCATCACTGGCCGTAACCAGCTTGCGCAGAATCGAACGGTCACGCACGATCTCGGCATATCGGCGAATATTGCTGGCGCTGGGCACGTACTGGGCCAGTGAATTCAGATACGCCAAACCGCCAATTTCTTCGGCCTTTGCTTGGCCTTGCAGATGCTCAAACACGGTGATGACATCGGCCGGTTTGTTGGCATTCACCAGCATGCCGATGGCGCCGTATATCAGTTTGTGCTCGTATCGGTAAAAGTCACCTTCTACCAACACATCCCCTACCCGATCCCACGCTGTGTTGTCCAACAACAGACCTCCGAGCACACTTGACTCGCCTTCAATCGAGTGCGGAGGAATACGAAGCTGGGCAATCTGGCGGTCTTGCGCATATTCGTCAACGGGGAAAATATCGGCTGACATGGAGATTCCTTTTAGACCTTTATGCTACGTCGCCAAACCGGAAGCGTCGAGAGCATTGGCTGGGTATAACCAGGCATGAAAACTGTGCACAAGCTGTGCAATCCAGTGGATAAACCTGTCCCACAATGAAAAAAGCCGCTGGGGACAGCCCCGGCGGCTTTTGCGGCTACCAGCCTGTAAACAGACTGGAGCAGTTGGATGCAATTAAGCTGTTTCGCCGTACACGGAAACGGTGATCTCAACCACCACGTCAGTGTGCAGAGCAACGCTTACTGTGCTGTCGCCAACGACCTTGATCGGGCCATTGGGCATGCGCACGTGCGATTTGGCAACCTTGTAGCCACTCTTAGCCAGCTCTTCAGCGATGTCAGAGTTCGTCACAGAACCGAACAAACGGCCATCTACACCAGCCTTTTGGGTCAGCTTGATGGTTGTACCACCGAGCTTTTCACCCAGCGATTGCGACTCAGCCAACTTGGCTGCTGCAACTTTTTCCAGTTCAGCGCGGCGGGCTTCGAATTCTGCCTTGGCAGATTCAGTAGCACGGCGTGCGCGACCGGAAGGGATAAGGA
>CANFNO010000572.1 GCA_947447845.1 Burkholderiales bacterium
ATTTCCGGCAGCGAGGCAAAACGGAAACCCGCCAGGCCTGGTACCTTGCCGACTTTGACCTCGTTCATGCTTCGGTCGCCGCGAATCAGCAAGAGCCATACGCGTGACTTGACGATCTCGCCCTTGTCATTGAGCTCATCGGTGGCCACCACCAACGACTTGAGTGAGTTCTCGATCGGCAACTTCAGGTAATTGGCGACGTCCACACAGGTGCTCATGCCGGGTGTCGAAACCTTTTCCAGTGTCTGGGCCGCCTCGGCCCGCGGACCCGTCGGTGCCAGCGCCTCAGCTTTTTCCATATTGGCAGCGTAATCACTGTTCGGGCAATACACGATGGCGTCTTCACCAGTGGCGGCAATCACCTGAAACTCTTCTGACAGGTCGCCACCAATGGCACCACTGTCCGCTGCAACGGCGCGGTAGACCAAACCAAAACGGTCGAATATCTTGCGGTAGGCCTTGGCCATGACCTGATAACTGGCCTTGGCGGCGTCCTGGTCGCGGTCAAAACTGTAGGCGTCCTTCATGGTGAACTCGCGGCCACGCATCAGGCCAAAGCGCGGGCGTCGCTCGTCACGGAATTTGGTTTGAATTTGGTACAGGTTTTTTGGTAACTGCTTGTAGCTTCTTATTTCCTGGCGCGCGATGTCGGTCACCACCTCTTCACTGGTGGGCTGAACTACATAGTCACGCTGATGCCTATCCTTTATGCGCAGCAACTCGGGGCCCATCGACTCAAATCGACCGGTTTCCTGCCACAACTCTGCCGGTTGCACCACCGGCATTGAAACTTCCACGGCGCCGGCACGGTTCATCTCTTCGCGCACGATGGCTTCCACCTTGCGAATGACGCGCAGCCCCATAGGCATGTAGCTGTAAATGCCCGCCCCCAGTTTTTTGATTAGCCCCGCGCGCATCATTAGCTTGTGGCTAACCACTTCGGCATCTGCCGGCGCTTCTTTGAGGGTGGAAATGAGGAATTGGGAGGCTTTCATGGCGCTACTTAGTGAACTTCAATGGCTGCAGATGGGTTTCGCTGCTTGATGCACACCACTTGCTGTGCATAATGAACGAAGTTTAAGAATTGGGGTTTGATTATGCTTGACCGGGACGGCTTTCGCCCCAATGTCGGCATCATCCTGCTCAACCAGAAAAATCAGGTATTTTGGGGCAAACGCATACGCACGCACTCCTGGCAATTTCCGCAGGGTGGCATCGACCGGGGTGAAACCCCGGAACAAGCCATGTTCCGAGAGTTGCATGAAGAAGTGGGGCTCCACCCGGAGCATGTCGCGATTGTTGCCCGTACCCGAGATTGGTTGCGCTATGAGGTGCCAGACAGGTACATACGACGCGACGCGCGTGGCCATTACAAGGGCCAGAAGCAAATTTGGTATTTGCTGCAACTTACCGGCCACGACTGGGATTTGAACCTGCGCGCGACGGATCATCCAGAGTTTGACGCTTGGCGTTGGAACGACTACTGGGTACCGTTGGAGGCTGTGGTTGAATTCAAACGAGGCGTCTATGAAATGGCACTCACCGAGTTGGCGCGCTTCTTGCCGCGCAATGAATCGCGCAACCGCTATTTGCGCCACGGGAACCGTTCGCGCGATATGGAGACCGCCGCATGGATATCGCCACCGCCACCAGCGGTACACCAATCTCCTGCGCCAACCACTGACGGCAATCCGGGTGGCCAATCTACTGAGCATTCATGAAAAAAAAGTACCTCACTATTCTGAGTTTGTCTGCTGCATTGGCACTGGCGGCCACCTGTAGCGTGGCTCAGACTGGCAATGGTCTGGACAATCCCGATTGGGAGGAAGATCAGATTCCACCACCGCCTTCCTTCTCGAATGACAAGTTGATTACTCTGGACATGCCTGCCCATGTCTCCGTCAGAATCAGTGTTGACCCAGCAACCATCGCCGTGGGCTCTGATGGTGTAGTGCGCTATGTCATCGTCATGACCAATTCGACGGGGAATACGAATGCGGTCTATGAAGGCATACGCTGCATCAGCGATGAAGTTAAGACATACGCTCGACAGAGCGCTGCAGGACAGTGGACTATTTTGGCAAATCCAGTGTGGAAAGCTGTCAACGACAATATGCCTTCCCGCCACGCCCAGGCATTTGCCAGACAAGGCGGATGCCAGAATCGCTTGGCTACCACTAAGCAGGAAATAATCACCGCGCTCACGTCTGGACGAAAGCCCGGACAAAAAAACTGGACCGATTAGCGCTGCCTGACAGGTAGCACTAGCGGGTGATGACGAGGTTGTCCCGGTGCAACATTTCGGCCTCAGCCGCATACCCCAGCAAACGTTCAATATCGCTAGATGGTTTGCGACAAATCAGGCGTGCCTCAGCACTGGCGTAATTCGCCAGACCGCGTGCAATCTCGGTGCCACTGACATCCAACACCGCAATCACATCGCCGCGTGAAAAATCGCCGTCCACCTGCAACATGCCGATGGGCAACAGGCTTTTTCCACCATCGCGTATTTTGAGTACCGCTCCAGCGTCTACCACTACCGCACCGCGCATTTGCAAGTGATCGGCAATCCACTGTTTGCGTGCTTGGGTTTTCTGGGTTTGGGCAACAAGCAAGGTACCAATCGACTCGCCTGCAGTCAGACGCATCAAGGCATCAGGCTCGCGACCCCAAGCGATCACGGTTGATGCACCTGACCCTGCGGCGCGCTTGGCAGCAAGTATCTTGGTCAGCATGCCACCACGGCCAATGCTGGAACCTGCGCCACCCGCCATAAGTTCCAGTTCCGGATCACCGGCTTTGGCCTCGGTAACAAACTGAGCATTAACATCCCGGCGGGGATCGGCCGTGAAAAGACCCTTTTGATCCGTCAGAATGATCAACGCATCAGCATCCACCAAATTGGCTACCAGCGCGCCCAGGGTGTCGTTGTCGCCAAACTTGATTTCATCGTTGACAACCGTATCGTTTTCATTGATCACCGGCACCACGCCTAGTTTGAGCAGCGTTAGCAATGTTGAGCGCGCATTGAGATACCGCTCTCGATCGGCCAGATCGGCGTGGGTTAACAGCACTTGGGCACTGCCCAGTTCGTTCTCACGAAGCTTGGTTTCGTACATCTG
>CANFNO010000573.1 GCA_947447845.1 Burkholderiales bacterium
TTATTTGTGTACACTATGATCCACAAATTCAGTTCTACTTCAAAGGAAAAAGATGGAAGCTACCAAAGTGGGCATTCGAGAATTTCGTGCTGGGATGGCCGAATTCATTGCGTCAAGCACGCCGGTAGCAGTGACGCGCCACGGTCAAACCATCGGGTACTTCATACCGACACACGGCCAGGCTGAGGCAGACGTTGCGTCGCTGAAGAAGGCCAGCAAGACGCTTGATCGCCTGCTTGCAGCCAAGAGCGTCGATGTGGACTCTGTCGTGGCTGAATTCAAAACAGCGCGTAGAAAGGTGAACGCTCCTAAGAAGTCCACTTCCTCGGTGGCATGAGCAAGAAAGCGATCGTTCTGGATGCCAACATCCTGATCCGGGCGGTGCTGGGTAGGCGGGTGCGCGAGCTCATTGTTGATAACGCAGAGGTGGTCCAATTTTTTGCGCCAGATGTGGCGTACGCAGACGCCCGAAAGTACCTTCCCTCCCTGTTGGAAAAAAGTGGCGTTAAGAGTGGGCCCGCGATGGCTGTTTTAGACGCACTGGAATCAATAGTTCGTCCGCTGGAACTTGGCGTCTATGAAGGCTTAAAAACCCAGGCACTCCAAAGAATCGCGATACGTGATGCCGATGATTGGCCCGTCCTAGCGTGCGCGATGACGATCGGTTGTCCTGTGTGGACTGAGGATGCGGACTTCTTTGGGACAGGTGTTGCGACCTGGACCTCCGATCGCGTGGAGCTGTATTTGGCGGGCTGATGTCCGTCGGGTGTCTCAGATCGCGGCGAAACAGAAGTAGTTTCAATCCATACCCGAAAATTGCCAGTTGCCCTGACCTTATATCGTCGCGAGGCGCTGCACCATGTCTGGAAATTGAGCCACCATGCGAATCAGCAGTGCAGCCTGCGCGTTGGGCTTGGCGCGACCTTGCTCCCAGTTTTCAAGCGTTCGGGCATTGGTTCGCAGGTAGTGATGCGGGTCGTCGCTGGTAGTCTGAGAGAGCTCCTTTACGAGGCTGCCGAAGCAGCTATATCGGATGGCTATTCAACTCGCCATGGCGGATGGAGTCGATTGCTGCCTGCAAAGAATAGACACAACATATTTCCATCGGGATCTCGAAGATACGCTTCTCGCCAAAGGTATGGCTTGTCGCTGGGCAGCGATGTGAAGCAGACGCCGACTTGCTGAAGTCGTTCAACCGTGTCGTCCAAGTTCGTGCATTCAAAATAGACAATCGTTTGTGAAGGACTAACCTGCTCGGCGAGGTGGACGGAGAAGGAACTATTTCCCTCTGGGCACTCAAAACGAGCGTAGCTGGGAAGATTCCTGACGATGAGCTTTAAGCCGAGCTTCGAATAGAACTCAATGGCACGCGCGACGTCGGTGGTGGCTACGGTAACTTGGTTCAGGTTCACTTTGGTTGCCTAACAATTACGCCCAAGAGCTTACGCAATTTGCCCTACTCTCTCATCAATTGAAACCATACGCTTTATGCCCGCAACCTCGGCCCGGCAGCGGACCACATCTCTGACTGGTGTGACTGCAATGGGACGTGCAACCATCCTCGGAGCGCAATTGGCGCACGTCTTCTCACTGCGTGCGGCGGCATGGATTGGCGAACCTTGTGCAGAGTGGCTACTCCGCCTGCTTGAACTGAACAATGTTGCCCTCAGGGTCCCAGCCGTCGAGGACGACGTGACCGCGAAAGTGCCAGGCTCCAGCCTCCGGTTTCAGGTAGCCGCCTGTAGCCTCTGCCGCGCTGCGAACGTGAGCCAAGCTATGGACAACGAAGGTGGGTTTGAAAGGCGTTTCGTCTCTCGGTTCTGGTGGATTCGATAGGGTGATAGAAGCCGCATACTTCCTCGCGATTGCGTGGACTACGACTTCATAGTCTTTGCCTCGGAGAAGATCGTGAGATGAATCCGATTCGACAACTTCCAGGCCCAACGTCTGCTGGTAGAAGGCAGAGACGCGCTTTTTGCTTTTGGCGAAAACAACAAGGCCTTGTTGCGGCATGATCAGCTTTCCTGAATTGGATGAAGGTGGCACACCCGAAGAAGTCGCTTGTGCCGCCTACGGTAATTTATACCGCAAAGCTCGCTGCGTTTTGGTCACGTAAAAGTATGCGATGCAATTGTCTATAGAGCGAAATATCTCAACACTTTTGCTGATCGGCCAGTCTTATAAGCCGCGTCGATTCATTGCCGGTGTGGCTTTTCCTTGCGGTCCTCGCTGGGCGCAATGGCATATTGGCGCCGGTAGGCGCGTGAAAACGCAGACGCTGAAGCAAAGCCGCAGGCCAGGCCGATCTCGATCACGCCCATGCTGGTCTGGCGCAGCAAATGCCGCGCACGCTCCAGGCGCAGGCGCAAATAGAACTGCAGCGGGCTGACATGTAGATGGTCCTGAAACAGGCGCTCCAGTTGACGCCGTGTAACCCCGATCTGTGTTGCCAGCGCGTCACTCGACAGCGTTGTTTCAAGCTGCTGCTCCATACGCTCGATCACCTGCACAACCTTGGCGTTGTGTATCTTGTAGCGCGCCGAGATTTGCAGGCGTTGGTGGTCGGCACGGTCACGCACCCAGCCGCTCACCAGCTGCTCGGACACCAGCAATGCCAGCGCATTGCCGTGGTCGCGGCTGATCACTTCGAGCATCAGGTCCACACTGGCCATGGCACCGGCCGAGGTCATCAACGTGGGCGACAAGGTGAAGCGCAATTCGCCCTGCACGTGGATCAGCGGGTAGCGCTCCTGAAAGGCCGGTACCGCCTCCCAATGCAGGGTGATGCGCTCGCCCTTGAGCAGCCCCGCCTCGGCCAGCACAAAGCAACCGGTGTCGATGGCGCCCAGGCTGGCGCCCTGTTGCACGCGCTGCTGCAACAGGCGGCCAAGGGTGGGGCTGAAGTGATGCAGTGGGTTAAAGCTGGCGATGGCAAACACCACGCTGGCGTCGCTGGCGTCTGCCAGTCGGGCCTGTGGATGCAAGTCAATGCCGTTGCTGGCCGTCACCGGCAAACCATCCACCGAGACCATGCGCCACTGGTAGGCGCCGGGCTTGAAGCGGTTGGCAATGCGCAGCGGCTCCACCAGGGCTGCAAAGCCGATAAAGGAGAA
>CANFNO010000574.1 GCA_947447845.1 Burkholderiales bacterium
CGCGCCTCCGACGTGCCAATACCCATCCGTTGATCACCAAAGAACTCGAATGCCTGGGCGGCCAACAGGTATTCAATGGCAAGGATTTGCTGGAGGTTCTCCAATGCGGCATGCAGTTCCAGTGCAGCCGTTGTTCCCAGGCTGAGGTGATCTTCCTGCGCGCCTGAGGTCACAAAGTTGTCGACCACTGCCGGTTGTGCCTTGCGCCGGTTGTCTGCTGCGAGCGAAGCCGCCGTGTAGTGGGCAATCATCAACCCGGAGTTGACGCCTGGCTTGGCCACCAAAAAGGGCGGTAGGCCGCTCAGCAACGGATTTAGCAGGCGGTCCATGCGCCGCTCTGATACGCCGCCAAACTCGGCGACTGCAATTCGCAACAAATCAGCTGCCATGGCCACCGACTCTCCGTGCGGGTTGGCCTGTGAGACCACACGAAAATTGTCGGGTGTGCCCAGCAGCAATGGGTTGTCGGTTGCGGAGTTCAATTCGATTTCAATTTGCTTTACCGCGTGCCGGATCTGATCACGGCAGGCGCCGTGAATCTGGGGGATGGAGCGGATACTCAAGGCATCCTGTGTTCGCACGCCAGCGCTGGCCGCAACTACTTCGCTATCTTGCAGCAGGGTGCGCAAATTCTTCCCGACCTGCTGCATACCCGGATGTGGCTTGAGTGCCAGCACCTCGGCATCAAAGGCATCCATTTGCCCACGTAAGGCTTCAAATGACATCGCTCCTATCACATCTGCCCAGTCGGCCAGGCGTTCAATATCATCCAACGCCAGAGCCGACAGGCCAGTCATGCATGGCGTTCCATTCACCAGGCTGAGCCCGTCTTTGGCGCCGAGCCTGAGTGGCTCCATTCCAACGGCCTTCAATACTTCGGCGGCCGGAAGTGTTTGTCCACGCCAGGTGACATCGCCAACGCCCAGCAACGCAACTCCGATATGTGCCATATGCGTGAGATAGCCAACCGAACCTTGAGCGGGGACACAGGGTGTGACTCCCAGATTCAGAAACTGGATGAGTGCTTCCACGACACAGCGTTGCAACCCCGAGTAGCCCTGGCTGTAGTTGGCAACAGCGGCGCAAATTATGGATCGCGTTTGCTCCTTTGAAAGCAGAGGGCCAACACCGCATGCGTGGCTTAGCAGTGTGTTGTGGGACAGTTGCTCACGCTGCTCACCTTCTAGCGCCGTGTCGCTTAAAGCCCCCAAACCCGTGTTGATTCCATAGGCGCGCCTGCCGCTACTCACGATGCATTGCACTATGGCTTGGGAATTTTCTATACGTGCCCAAGCGGACTCTGAAAGGCTAAGCTGAGCGCCGTTGCGTGCGACCGCTACAAGTTCCGTCCAACGAATGTGTCCGTCTCCAAAGCAAACGGTCCGGGGATGAATGTCAAGTGAAGTAGTTGTCATAGGGGCTTATTAACTATTTCGATCCTGGTGGCTGGAAATGAACTGCCGAAACCGGTCGGAGTTGCTTGCTTCAAATACTTCCGAGGGAGAGCCTTGCGCCTCAATCATTCCTTTGTGGATGAAGACCACACGGTTCGACACGTTGCGGGCAAAGCCCATTTCGTGGGTTACGACCAGCATGGTGCGTCCCTCTTCTGCAAGTGAACGCATGACCTTTAATACCTCCCCGACCAACTCGGGGTCTAGCGCTGAGGTGGGTTCGTCGAACAACAACACTTTGGGGTGGATGGCCAATGCACGGGCAATGGCGACGCGCTGCTGTTGACCACCTGACAAATGAACGGGATAGTAGTCACGCCGTTCATAAAGCCCTACGCGCTGCAATAGTGCATCGGCCTCTTCTACACATTCAGCGCGCGGACGTTTTTGAACACGCATGGGACCTTCGATCAGGTTTTCCAGCACGGTCATGTGAGACCAGAGGTTGAAATTCTGAAAGACCATGGAGAGCTGGGTACGGATGCGCTCCACCTGGGCAGCGTCGGATGGCACCAAGTGTCCGTCGCGGTGCTTGCGCATCTGGATAACTTCGCCTTCCAGACGCACGGTGCCGCGATCCGGAGTTTCGAGCAGATTCAGGCAACGCAAAAACGTGCTTTTTCCGGAGCCACTGGCGCCCAGTATGGAAATGACGTCGCCCTTGTGGGCAGACAATGAAATCCCTTTGAGCACTTCATGGTCACCAAAGGTCTTGTGAATGTCTGCAATGTCCAAAGTGGCAGGTGATGGCATGGTGACTGCGTTCATATTTGTGGCTCCGGGCAGCAAGCTGCGGATATGGGGCGGCCGGCAGAGGGACGCTTACGCTTATGGGGTGAGAGCTTTTTTTCCAGCATTCCAAATGCCTGCAGGAGCACAAAGTTCAGGATCAAATAGATTGCCGCTGCACACAAGAAGACTTCCATCGTTCTGTACGTCCGCTGGATGATCTGTTGCGCGACACCGGTAACTTCCAGCACAGTGACAAGACTGGCCAGAGCGGTAGATTTCACCATCAGCACCGCTTCTGTTGAATAGGCTGGCAAGCAACTCCGCAAAGCAACTGGCGCAATCACACGGCGAGTCAATGTGAAGCGTGACATCCCAATGGCCAACCCTGCTTCAACATGCCCACGGGGAACTGCCAGGAGTCCGCCGCGAATGATCTCTGCGGTGTAGGCTGCGGTGCACAGCGCCATGGTCAGAACCGCGCACATGTAGGGTGACTGCAGTACCAACCAAAATGCGCTTTCACGAACGGCGTCAAATTGCCCCAAGCCGTAGTACACAAGAAACATTTGAATCAGCAATGGGGAGCCGCGAAACACCAGCACGTAGGCTTTTGCAAATTGGACCAATCCTGTGTACGGGCTGACTCGCATCACCACGATGATCAGGGAAATGATTGCGCCCAACAGCATGGAAAGTGCGAATAGCCCCAATGTCGTTGGTACGACTGCCAGCAGTTTCCCAAACGTGTCCATGAGAAAGTTGAAGTCCAAGAGTGGTTCTCCTAATTGGCAGGATGGTGGCGTCGAAGGGACCTGCCCATCCAGTATTCAGCCTTGCTGAAGACACTGTTGGAGCCTGCTGTCAACAGCAGATACAGGGCGCCAGCCACAATGTAGAAGGTGAAATACTGGCGCGTTGATCCCGC
>CANFNO010000575.1 GCA_947447845.1 Burkholderiales bacterium
AGGATCACGGTTAACAGCTTTGCGCCATCCACTTCGATATGCGAAATGGAAGCCTCGGCGGGAAATTCCTCCCCGCTCAAGCGTCGCCCGGTAACCACCGAATGCCGACCCATGGTTCGGCTGGACAACCCGGTTTGCGCATAGCGCTCCACCCGGCCAACATGGGCCTGCCGATAGCGCTCGGGAATCAACATGTTGATGGGCTGTCCAAGCACTTGCTGTTCAGTACAGGCAAACATGTTCAGCGCAGCGGCATTGATCACCCTGATGTTTTGCGTGTGGTCCACGGTAATGATGGCATCCATGGCTGCCTCAAAAATCGCTTCCAGCCGGGCACGACTGGTCTCACTGTCGCGCTGCGCGTGTTGAACGCGCTCCATCATGGTGTTAAAGCCCTGGGCCAATCGCATGATTTCACGCGGCCCTTCGATTGCCAGTGGCTCCGTAAAGGTGCCATGTTGCGCCAGATGCAGGCTGGCTTGCTCGACGCGTGCCAAAGGCTTGGTCACCCGCCTGCGAATGATCTGGGACAAACCCATCGCTGTAAGGAGGGCTGCGGCCAACATCGGCCACATGCGCTGTTGCGTTTCCCATTGCACCATGGCGTAGTCGTGGCTCAGGTCGTACTCGAGATAAACCACGCCCCGGCTTTCATTGCGAATCACGTCCGCCGGTCCCGCCGTGAAAAATGGCACCATCACGGATACGCGCGGCGGATCACTGAACTCCACTACATCGGGCAAGCGCCCCTTCACCACACGTACAAAGCGCTGCGGAGAAAAGTGCGCAATCTTTTCGGCAGCAGCCTGGCCGCGCCAGGCCATGCGATGCGCCACGGCAATGGTGCCAGCGGGGTCTATCAAGGCCAACGCTACGACGCGCCGACCCGTCGCAGCCACCGACAGGTCGGCCGCCACGTTGGCAGGATTGCCCTGCAAATCGCGCTGGCTCTCACGGGCCATTTGCTCAGCGTCCAACACGGCATCTTCGCGGGCGTGTTCGCGCACTGCGCTGCGCCCGCTGAACACGGAATCCAGGTAAGAAAAGCCCAGCACCACCAGCACGGCCAGTAATACACCGGCAGGCAGGGCATTGCGCAACGTATAGCGGGCCGTGTGATCCGTGCTCATAAAGGCAAGAAGCGGGAGTCCGCCAGCGCTTCAGCCAAAGACGACGCTGGCAACAAGCCCGCTTCCAACATAACTTTTTGCAATTCCTGCACCGTTCGGTCAATAGAACCGCCGCGCGCAAGCATGACGCGGTTTTGCGCCAGCTCCGGGAGTTGCAAGCCGCGATACAGGGATCCAACTTCATCCACCGGTGTTTGCAAGCGCGCAGCCATCAGCGGGGCAGCTCGCGATATCGATTCGCGCAGGACTCTTTGTGCTGCGAAGTGGCCTGTAAGAAGATGCTGCAACGCGGGCCCAAAAGTCTGCAGTGCGCTTGCCCGTACTGCCAGTACATCCACTATGCGCCCGGGTATGGCCTGGCTATCGAAAATGCGCCGGGCTCCTGCTTTCTCAAGTCGGGCAGCCCAGGGTTCAGCCGTTACAACAAGGTCCACCCCGGGAGACTGAAACAAGTCTTCGCTTCGGTCCAGAGTCATCGGTACTTTGTGAATCTGATCTGGCGTCAAACCCGCAGCCTTGAGCAAGGCACTTAGCATGATGGCGCCCACGGCACCATCTTCCACCGCGACCCGCTTACCCCGCAAAGTTTGAAGGGTGACAGGCGCCTTGGCCAGCACTACGTCGGAGCCATCCGACACGTCGAATACCAGCGCCACCCGCAAGTCCACGCCATCGGCACGCGCGGTCATTAGTTCGTCCAGCGTCAATGCGGCCGCCTCTAGCTGACCGGCAGCCAGTGCGCGCAGGGTGTCTGTATTGGCAAACAATTCGACCAGACGCACTCGCTGCGCGTCCAATAGACCCAGCTCACGCGCCAGAAAGAGGGTCTCGTAGCCTGGGAAAACAATACAGCCGATTCGCATCGCAGGAACCGGCGCCGCGCAGCCGGACAAAGCGGGTAAGGCCAGTGCCGTGCAACCACCGGTCAGCAGTGCACGTCTGGAGATGTGAAGCGAACGCGGCAAATTCATATCCGATTATTGGACTCTAAGGTTTGCGCCGCTGTAAAGGAAAATTACGGCCGCCAATGGCGCCCCATCTCGGCGCATCAGGAACGTCAAGTTTGTAGGCGCTTACGCCAAAGTTCAAAGCGCGCAAGCCACATCTCCAGTGCCCCAAATTGCAGTTCCGAAAACTGCGCCTTGATCGCGGCACGTTCAGCCTCCGTTGCAGGCACCCGCACTGCGCATGAATCGGCGGTCAATCGCTTGATCCGTGCAAGAACCATTAGGGCGGACACATCGGTTCTGCACTTCCTCAGAAAGGCCTCGCTGGCGCGAAAGCCCGTGCATTCAAGGCCCACTTCCGTCGGTGCGGCTACCCGTACCTGTGCCACGCGAAGCCCTTGAAGGCCAAACCTGTCGGGCCAATCGCACAGGTGCAGGTACAGCGAGTGGGGTTGGTAGTTTGATACCGTCTCATCCTCAGACACCAGATGGGCAGCCCCGGAAAACCGGAAACTCAGCCAAATTTCCGGTGCGGCGGCAAGCTTCAATTTGCTGTCACGGTTGGGGGTGAAGTGAGGGCAAAGGTCGGCTCCATTACTCCAAATCGCTCCGGACTGCAAAATCTGCAGCGCCGCGGAGGCTGATGTAAGGTGGTAAAAACGCCGCAGACGGTCTCTCGAAACATCGTCAAGCTGATTGAAACGAATGCGGTTCTTTAACTTTGGATCTACCTTCACGCCATACCCCCCTGATGCCGAATCTATTTTTTCCTGAATATATCGCTGGCATTGAAGTGTGTGGAGCCGACCGGGCAGTTCAAGCGTCTCTTATGGGTTACAAACAACAGATTGATTGCAACTGCTAGCCCATGCCTGCGAATTCCACCTCCCACATTGCCTCATTGCTACTGGCCGCCGGTCGCGGCGAGCGTATGCGCCCCCTCACAGACCACGCACCCAAACCCCTGCTTGCTGTGCATGGCAAATCACTGCTGCAATGGCGCATGGAGGCCTTGCTGCGCGGAGGCTTTCAC
>CANFNO010000576.1 GCA_947447845.1 Burkholderiales bacterium
GAACTGGCCGACACACAGGGCGTGGCCCTCAGCACGCTGCCGGTGCAGCAGGGCAGCGTCGGCATTGGCATGCTCAGCGTGCTGACGTTTGACAAACCCTTTGACAACCTGGACCGCAAGTTCAACGCGCTGGTGGCCGGTGCCATGGCTGTGCGCATTGTCGCCATACTCACCGAACAAAGCCTCACCCGTGATCTGATGCAGGCACAGCGCCAGATTCTGGAGCAACGCCAAGCCAGCATCATGGGCCGCTTGGTGAATGGCGTGGCGCATGAACTCAACACCCCGCTGGGCGTGCAGATCGCGTCCTGCGATGCGCTGGCAGCGATGGTGGCCGACGCCGAATCGGCCCAAGAATTTGCACAGGACATTCAAGAGACCGTCGCGCTGATTGACCAACAAGCCAGGCGCGCCGCAAAAATCGTCAGGCGCCTGAAGCAGATTTCGGCCGCCTCGGTGTCAGGGTCCAAGTCCTACACACCGCTGCTGGAAGAGTTGACATTGCTGGCCGGTTCTCACGCCGACCTGCGCATCGAGATCGATTGCCCGGCAGGCCTGGCCCTCACGCTGGACCGCGCCGCGCTGGGCATCGTGTTGAACGAACTCTTGGACAACGTGCGGGCCCATGGCGCTGGCGTCCAGAACGGCGCGTCAGTGCAAATCAACGCTACCGAGACGATCGGGGAAGTCTGCATTGGCATCGTCGACGCAGGCAGCGGATTTGCCCCCGAGCAGCTGGCGCATTTTTGCGACCCCTTCTTCACCAGCAAACTCAACCAGGGGCACATTGGCATTGGCGGCTACATCGCCCACAACGTGGCGCGCGACGCCCTCGGTGCGGTCATGGACCTGCAAACCGAGCCCGGCCATACCGCAGTCACGCTGCGTTTTCCCAAGCACTAAGCCAATTTAATATGACTCCCAGCGCGCCTTACCAGGGATTGCTTGACCTATCACCCGATGGCGTCATCCTGGTGCGCAGCGATGGCAGCATTCAGGCGGCAAATGACAACCTGGTGGCGCTGTTTGGTTACAGCGCGGCCGATCTGCGGGGCGTGCCGCTGGAGTTTTTGCTGCCCTCCGTGGGCCCTGTGTTGCGTCAGGTGCTGGCAGCACCGTCAGAAAGTGACAGCACACGTTTGACCAAACAGGTTGTGCATTCGTATTGGGTGCAAAACGCCGAAGGCAGCACGCTGGCAGTCGACGTCACCCTGGCCAGAGTGAGCGCCCAGGACACGCAGCAATCGTTGGCCTGCGTTTCAGTGCGCGACGCCACGGTGCGCAAGCGAACCGAGCAGGCGTTGGAGGAATCCCGCCTGCGCAATGACCGCATTCAGAACGACTTATTGGACTTATCCAACACCCTGCCCCTGGCGATCTTCCAGATAGAAAGTGATCTTGCGGGCAACAACCACTACAGCTTCATCAGCGCGCGGGTGCAACAGGTCATAGGCATTTCCGCGGATGACTTGCTGGCCAACCCCGCGCTATTTTTGGCCAGCATAGTGGCGGAAGATGCGGTGAAGCTGCGCACCTTGGTAAGCGCTGCCGAAGCCAGGCTTCAGCAGGGCAGCAAGGAGGCGTCCTATGTAATGGCCGTGCGCATTCCAGTACGGGGTCGCAACCGCTGGATCACGGTATCGGCCGTGTTTGGCGGGCGCCGGGTGAATGGGCACATCGTCTGGAACGGCTATCTGGAAGACATCACCGCGCGCAAACAGATGGAGCAAGGCAAGGAACTGGCCACTTTGCAGTTCAAGACCTTATGGGAAAAGTCGCCCCATACCTATCTTTTTCGGGGACCCCATGGATTGCTATCCATCAATGCGCCTGCCCTGGACTTGTTTGGCGCCTCCAGCGCCGCAGAGCTGATAGGCCACTGTGTGAGCGACTCCACCTTTTCCCCGAAGTTTCAGCCCAACGGCCAACCCAGTGGAACGCTGTTTTCAACCATCCTGGCGTACGCCTCCGAACTGGCGCGCGGCAACAACCTTGCTGCACCCAACCTGGCGGGCTTGTCGCACAGTGTGGTGCGCGGTTCCCTCACCCTTGAATGGACCTTGCTGCGCCACGGCAACCTGCCTTTTGTCGTTGAGATGGTGGTCACCCCCATGCAATTCGACGCGCAAGATGGCCATTTGCTGATATGCCAGGACATCAGCCTGCAAAAGCAAGCGCAAGCCGAGTTGCTGAAGGCCAAGTTGGGCGCCGAAGACATGGCCCGCACCAAGGCCGACTTTCTGGCCAATATGAGCCACGAAATACGCACTCCCATGAATGCCATCATGGGCCTGTCGCACCTGGTTCTGCGCTCGGAACTGAACCGCAGCCAGCGCGATTTTCTGGGCAAGATTCAAGACTCCAGCCAGCACCTGCTGGGCATCATCAACGACATTCTGGATGTCTCCAAAATGGAGGCCGGCAAGCTCAGCCTGGAGCATCGCGACTTCCAACTGACCAAAGTGTTGGACAACGTCACCAGCCTGATTGGCGACAAGGCCGCAGCCAAAGAGCTGGAGCTTATTTTTGATATTGCGCCTGAGGTGCCGGACTCGCTGTGCGGCGACTCGCTGCGCCTCGGGCAAGTACTTATCAACTATGCCAACAACGCCATCAAGTTCACGCACAGCGGCGAAATTTGTGTGGCCGTAACCCTGCTCGAGCAACAAGAGCAGGAGGTGCTGCTGCGCTTTGCCGTGCGCGACACCGGTATCGGCCTGGACCCCGAGCAGATGGAGAGATTGTTTCAAAACTTTCAGCAGGCAGACACCTCCATCACGCGGAAATACGGAGGCACCGGCCTTGGGCTCGCGATCTCCAAAAGCCTGGCCGAACTGATGCACGGCACAGTGGGTGTGGAGTCGGTGCTGGGCGAGGGTTCCACGTTTTGGTTCACCGCAAAATTGGAGCGCGGCGCCAAACGCTCACGTGCACTCATGCCGGAGCCTGACCTGCGCGGGCGTCGGGTGTTGGTGGTGGACGACAACGAATGCGCGCGCTTGGTCATGGGCGATCTATTGCGGCGCATGAGCTTTGATGTCGATGTGCTGGAGGCCGGAACCCCCGCGTTGGAGGCCGTGCAACGCACCGAGCACCAAGGCAA
>CANFNO010000577.1 GCA_947447845.1 Burkholderiales bacterium
CACGCTGGCACCCATGCCGACCGAGTCGGGCGCAAGGCTGGCGATGCGGTGAAACAGTTCACGGAACTCGGCCTTGGACTGGTCGCCAAACACCGGGTCGTCGTGGCTGCCAAAGGCCTGGTCTATCTCGGCCCAGTCCTGCGGCTGCAACACCTTGCGCGCCAGCGGCAAGACATGCTTTTCTTCCGACTTGATGTGGCGCTTGAGGCCATCAGTGTAGAGCTTGATGGCCATGGCCAAGTGCGCGCCGGGCAACTGCCCTTGCGCGGCGGCGGCCAGCTTGGCGCGCAGCTGGGCCAGGTTCTCCGGTCCCTGGCGGTGGTCGGCTTCCAGGGCATCCAGCACATCGGCGGCTTCGTTACTGCGCAGGCGCAGCAGGCGAAACAGGAAGTCGTCCTCCTTGGGGTGGTGCATGCGGTCGACAAACTGGGTGATGTAGTCCAGCGCAGCCTCAAAGAAAGCGCTCTCCAGTGGGGCACCTGCTTGCATGTCCGAGGCCACCTGGTCCAGAGCGGTTGCCAGGCGCCACAAATTACTGTGTTCCTGGCTGATGATGGTGAGTGCGTCCATGGGTTGGGTCCGTTCAGGTGTGTGCGCCGAGATAGGCGGCAATCACATCGGGGTTGCGCCGCACTTCGGCGCCAGTGCCTTCGGCCAGTTTGCGTCCGTAATCCAGCACCAGAATGCGCTCAGACAGGTTCATCACCATCTTCATGTCGTGTTCCACCAGCACCACGGTCACACCGCTGTCGGCAACCTTGCGGATCAGCGCATCCACCTCGATGGTCTCCTTGGGATTCAGGCCCGCAGCAGGCTCGTCCAGAAACAGCAGGCGCGGTTTCATGGCCAGCGCGCGGGCAATCTCCAGGCGCTTCAAGGCGCCGTAAGACATGCTGTCGGCGCGTGCAGAGGTGTAGGCCTCCAGACCGACAAAGCGCATGAGTTCCATCGCCTCGATATGTAAATCGCGGTCGCGCGCTTTCAGGGATGGCCAACGCAGGGCGGCCTTGAACAGGTTGCGGTCCAGCCGCAGATGGGCGCCCACCATGACGTTCTCGATGGCGCTCATGTTCATGCAGATTTGCAGGTTCTGAAAGGTGCGCGCCACGCCCTGCTTAGCCAGCACATCAGGCGATTTGCCTTGAATCGGCTGGCCGTCCAGCAGGATGCTGCCGGAGGTGGGCGTGTAGATACCGGTGATGAGGTTGAACAGCGTGGTCTTGCCGGCACCATTCGGGCCGATCACCGCATAGACGATACCGGCATCGATGCTGAACGACACGTTTTGCACGGCCTTGACGCCGCCAAACTGGATCGAGAGATCTTGAACTTCAAGCAGGGCCATTACTCATTCCCCCGGCCAAAACGCGCGGCCAGCGTGGGCACCAAACCCTTGGGCATGAAGATCATGCTGAGCATCAGGATGGCGCCGAACACCACCGTCTCCCAGCCCTCGAAAGTGGCCAGCGCCTGCGGCAAGGCGGTGAGCAACACGGCGCCCAGCACCGAGCCATAGATAGAGCCCATGCCACCGATCACAACCATGGTGACCAACTCGATCGAGTGAAAAAAGTCCGCCAGATTGGGCGTAACGAAACCCACATACAACGCCGTGACGCTACCCATGATGCTGGCAAACATGGCCGACATGACAAACACGCTGACCTTGTAGCGCACCACATTAACGCCCACCACTTTGGACGCCACTTCGGAGCCATGCAAGGCGCGCAGAGCGCGGCCAAAAGGCGAATCAATGATGTTGATGGACGCCCAGATGCTGACGCACAGCAGGCTGGCCACGATCCAGTACCAGGGCTTGTCGCCTGAGATCTCGAAGCTGCCAAAGGCCATGGCGGGCACGGCCATGCCGTCGGGGCCACCGGTCCAGGCGGCTTCGTTGCGCACCACGATGTTGATGATGATGCCCAGACCCAAGGTGGCCATCGCCAGGTAGTGCCCCTTCAGGCGGAAGATGGGGCGTGCCAGCACCGCCGCCAATGCACCGGCTGCCAGGGCGCCAGCAACCACAGCCAGCAACGGGTGCCAGCCAAAGTGCGTGGGCAAGGCAGCCGTCGCGTAGGCGCCGATGCCGATGAAACCGGCGTGGCCCAGGCTGATCTGCCCGGCAAAGCCGATCAACAGGTTCAGGCCCAGGACGATGACCGCATTGATCGCCATACGAATCGCCAGGTCCACATAAAAGCTGTTGGGCAACACCAGCGGCAGGAGCAGCAGAACGGCAGCGATCAGGTACAGACCGCGGTAAGGATGCTTGCTCATGGGGTCAGACCCGATCCGTGGCTTTGCCACCAAAGAGGCCGCTGGGCCGGAAAAACAGGATCAGAAGAATCAGGACAAAGGGCATCGCGTCTTTGTAAGAGGACGAGATGTAACCGGCACCCATGGCCTCCAGCACACCAACCAGCAGGCCGCCGACCACGGCACCCAGACCATTGCCCAGACCGCCCAGCACCGCGCCGACAAATCCCTTGAGGCCGAGCATGATGCCGGCGTCATACGAGGTGAGCGTGATGGGTGTCACCAGAATGCCCCCCAGTGCGCCCAGCGCCGCCGACATGGCAAAGCTGAGAAACAGCACGCCATCGGTGTTGATGCCCACCAACTCCGCCGCCACCCGGTTGTAGGAAGTCGCCAGCATGGCTTTGCCCATCAGGGTGCGCGCAAAGAAATACCACAACGCGCCCACCACCACCGCTGTCACGCCCAGCACCCACAGGCTTTGCGGCATGAGGGTTGCGCCCAGCACGTGAATGGGTTCGTCGCCCGAGAAGGGCGCCAGACTGAAGGTGCCCTTGCCCAACCAGATTTGCATCAGGCCGCGCAACACCAGCGAGGCACCAATGGTGATGATGATCAGCGTCACCGGCTCGGCACCTTTGACCGGCTCGATGGCAACTTTTTCCATCACCAGGCCGACGATGGCCGGCAGCACGATGGCCAGGAGCAGGGACAGCGGCAGGCCCAGACCCGAGTTCGTGAAGTACACGGCCAGCATGCCGCCCAGCATGATGAACTCGCCCTGCGCGAAGTTGATGACATGGCTGGAGTTGAAGATGAGCGTGAAGCCCAGTGCGGCC
>CANFNO010000578.1 GCA_947447845.1 Burkholderiales bacterium
AGCATGGGCGGCGGAGGCGGCATGCTGGGCGGCAGCATGATGAGCGAGAGCGGCGTGGGCATCAGCGTGTTTTCAAGCAGCGTCTGGGTACGGCTGGGCCTGACCGGCGCAGCCTTTGCCGGTGCCGTGTTTGCCGTGATGCTGACGCTGTCGTTGGCGCGCGGCGTGCAGCACACCCTGCGCTTGCTGCTGGCCGGTGTGATTGTTGGCGTGGTGCTGGGCGCCGTGACTTCGCTGGTGCTGCTGTTCTCCCCCGATTCATTGCAGGCCATGCAATCATTTTTACTGGGCTCCACCAGTTTCATCGGTTGGGCATCCTGTGTGCTGATGGCCGTGGTCTGGCTTGTTTGTGTGGTGGCGGCCTGGACGCTGGCACGCGTGCTGGATGGTTTGAGTCTGGGAGAAGCCACGGCGCAGAGCCTGGGCCTGCCCATAGGCCCGCTGCGTGCCGCGCTGGTTGCCGTGTTGGCCCTGGCTACCGGTACGGCCGTGGCGCAAACCGGGTTGATTGCGTTTGTCGGCCTGGCAGCGCCGCACCTGGTGCGCGCCATGGTCAAGGTCCCGCACCGCCAGTTGATGTGGCTGGCCAGTGCCATGGGCGCCGTGCTGCTGGGTGGGGCTGATTTGCTGGCACGCTGGCTGATCGCGCCACAGGAATTACCGGTCGGTGTGCTGACCGCCGTGCTGGGCGGGCTCTACCTGTTGTGGCTGATGCACCGGGGTGGTGGTGCACTCGGGGGGCGAAAACCATGAGCGCCAAGTCTGATTCCTTGCCGCAGCCCGCAGCCGTTTCGTCGGTTGCGGCTATGCCTGGCACCGCCTTGGGTACGCGGAATTTAAGCGCCAGCCTGGGTGGCAGGGTGGTCTTGCACGATATTTCGGTGGACATCGTCCAAGGTCAGTGGACCAGCATTCTGGGCCCCAATGGCGCGGGCAAGTCCACGCTGCTCAAGGCCCTGGCGGGATTGCTGCCTTACAGCGGCACAGTGTCTCTCTTGGGGCAACCAATCCAGGTGATGCCGCATCGACAGCGGGCGCGGGCGTTAGCCTGGCTGGGCCAGAACGAAACCTCGGCCGACGACCTGAGTGCCTGGGATGTGGTGATGCTGGGGCGTTTGCCGCACCAGGCATGGCTGGCTCCACCCAATGAAAAGGACCTGGCAGCCGTGGAACGCTCACTGCGTTACACCCAGGCCTGGGAGTGGCGCGCGCGCGCGCTGGGGCAACTCTCGGGAGGCGAGCGTCAGCGCGTGCTGCTCGCCCGTGCCCTGGCAGTTGAGGCCAAGGTACTGTTGATGGACGAACCACTGGCCAATCTGGACCCTCCGCACCAGGCCGACTGGCTGTGTGTGGTCGAAGCCCTTCTGATGCATGGCACCACAGTGGTCAGCGTGCTGCATGAGATCACCATCGCCCTCAATGCCAACCGCCTTGTGGTGATGCGCGAGGGACGTGTCACGCACCACGGTGCCACAACCGATGCGGCCACTCGCGATGCCGTTTGCCAGGCTTTTGACAACCGCATTGCGATCCATCCCCTGAATGACCAATGGGTGGCAATGCCGCATATTCCAAAAGGCAATGCGCTGCACCGCAACCTACAGGGCTTTGTGCCATGACCGCACGATGCATCATGGTGCTAGGCACCACCAGCGGTGCGGGCAAGAGCTGGCTCACCACCGCTTTGTGCCGTTATTACCAGCGCCAGGGCCTGAAAGTTGCACCTTTCAAGGCGCAGAACATGAGCAATAACGCGCGTGTAGTGGCCAGTGAAAGTGGGCAGGGTGGGGGTTTTCCCGCCGGGCCGCCCCAAGGGAAAACGTTGCCCCCTCGGGGGGCAGGGAGCCACACGCCGTGGGCGACCGTGGGGGCGGAAATCGGCAGCGCGCAGTACTTTCAAGCCTTGGCTGCGCGCGCTGTGCCGGATGTGCGCATGAACCCGCTGCTACTCAAGCCCGAGCACGACACCCATAGCCAGGTGGTGCTGATGGGCCAGGTGAACGAGGGCTTGTCGCGCATGGACTGGCGGGGTCGCAGCAACCATGTGTGGCCCGTGATTGCCCAGGCGCTGGACGATTTGCGTGCCGAGAACGATGTGGTGGTGATCGAGGGCGCGGGTTCACCGGCAGAGATCAATCTCTCCAGCAGCGACATCGTCAACATGCGGGTCGCGCTGCACGCACAAGCTGCGTGTCTGCTGGTCACCGATATTGACCGGGGTGGCGCGTTTGCGCACCTGTATGGCACCTGGGCATTGCTGCCGGTTAACGAGCGTGCCTTGATCAAGGGCTTCGTGCTCAACAAGTTCCGGGGTGATGCAGGTTTGCTGGCACCGGCACCACAGATGTTGCAAGACCTGACAGGCATCCCCACGGTGGCTACGCTGCCGATGTGGTGGCAACACGGCCTACCGGAAGAGGACGGCGTATTTGATGACCGCAGCATTGCCAGCGGCGCCGTGACCCAGACCGTGGCGGTCATTGCCTACCCGCGCATCAGCAACCTGGACGAGTACCAGCCACTCAAAAACGTGCCCGGCGTGCGCCTGCAGTGGGTGCGCAGCCCGAGCGAAATCAGCGCCCTCAGGCAGACAGACTGGATCATCCTGCCCGGCTCCAAGAACACCAGTGGCGACCTGGCCTGGCTGCGTAGCCAGGGTTTGGATGCAGCGGTGGCGCGCCACGCCGGGCAGGGCGGTGCCGTGCTCGGCATTTGCGGCGGCCTGCAGATGCTGGGCGAGGCGCTGATCGACCCGCATGGGGTTGATGGCAATGCGCCGGGACTGGGTCTGCTACCCCTGGTCACGGTGTTTGAGGCCGACAAGACCGTGCGCCATACGCAGACGCGCTTTGCGGCGCAGATGACTGCGCAAGGCATTGCTGCGGCAACTACCAGCGGCGATGTAGATGCCCCCTGTGCTGCGACCGGCCAAGGTGCGCCGCAGGACGCCCACGACCCCTGGTCCGCGTTGGCCGGTGTGCAGGTGTCCGGTTATGAAATTCACCACGGGCAGACGCAACCACACGCCGCCATGAAGGCAGCAGGCGATGTGGCGATGGAAGTCCTGGCCGGTGGCTTGGGCTGGCAAAACCCGG
>CANFNO010000579.1 GCA_947447845.1 Burkholderiales bacterium
CGCCTGTTCGGTCATGTGCGCGAACCGGCCTTGCAAATGCACCCGCAAGACATGGCGCGACGCCTGCTGAGCGAGGGCGATCTGGTGCATGTAACTTCGAAGCGTGGCTCCATCCTGGTGCCGGTCCAGGCCAGCGCGGAGCAGGGCATGAGCCAAGTGTTTCTGGCCATGCACTGGGGCGAAGAATTCTTGAGTGGACACAGCAGCACCGGCAGCCGACTGGCCGGGGTCAATGCGCTGACCACCTCCGCCTTTTGCCCGGACTCCAAACAGCCCGAGTTCAAACATGCAGCGGTCAAGGTGCTCAAAGCTGATTTGCCCTGGAAGCTATTGGCCATGGCCTGGCTGCCCGCAGGTGCAGTGCTGGCTGCGCGCGTGCAACTGCAGGCCTTGATGGCCGAGTTTGCCTTTGCCAGTTGCGTGCCCTTTGCCAACACCGCAGTCGCGGGTGGCGAGGAGCGTCAGGGCCTGCTGTTCCGCGCCGCCTCCCATGAGGCCGCACCAGCCGCCTTGCTGGAGCGCATCGAAGCCTTGTTGCAGTTGCAGGGCTCTGAGGTGCTGCGCTATGCCGATGCGAAACGCGGCCAGCGCCGCACCATGCGCCAGCAGCGCGTGGGCCGTGACACGCATCTGGACGGCTTTTTGCTGGCCGGAGACACCAGCGCCGAAGCCTGGATAAGCGGTCTGTTGCAAGAAGAGTTGCCAGCGCAGGCCTATGGCCGTGCGCTCCTGCTGCCGGTGCGCAAGCCCCCTCTGCCGGTGGCCTCACTCGGCAAAGTGGTGTGTACCTGCTTCAATGTCAGGGACATCGCAATCGAGGACAATTTACGGACCTGCACCGGAACCGCCCCCGAGCGACTGGCAAAATTGCAGGGCGCGCTGCAATGCGGCACCAACTGCGGCTCCTGCGTACCCGAACTGCAGCGCATGGTGCGCAGCACCTCCGGCCAACCCATTATTCCCATCCTGTTACCCCAAGCGGCTTGAACACTGTGAACAACGATCTCTCTTCCCATTCCGCTCGTGGCCAGGTGACTTTGGTGGGTGCCGGTCCGGGCGATCCGGAGCTGCTGACCATCAAGGCCCTGAAGGCCATTCAGGCGGCCACCGTGTTGCTGGTGGACGATTTGGTGAGCGAGCCCATCGTCGCCCTGGCCAACCCCTCGGCCCGTGTGGTCTGGGTGGGAAAGCGCGGTGGCTGCAAGTCAACCCCGCAATCGTTTATCGAAAAGCTGATGATTACCGCTGCGCTGGAGGGCGAGTTGGTGGTCCGTCTCAAGGGCGGCGACCCGTTTATGTTTGGCCGTGGCGGTGAAGAGGTCGAACACCTGCAAGCTGCCGGTGTGCGCGTCACCGTGCTCAACGGCATCACCGCTGGGCTGGCAGCCGTCACTTCCCTGAACACGCCGCTTACGCACCGCGACTACGCGCATGGCGTGGTGTTTGTCACCGGCCATGCCAAGCCCGGTGACACGGGCACCGACTGGCGCGCGCTGGCCAACACGGCACGCCAGGCCAAACTGACTTTGGTGATCTACATGGGTGTGACGGGCGCGGCGCACATCCAAAGCGAACTGCTGCATGGTTTGGGCGAGGACACGCCCGTGGCCATCATCCAGAACGCCAGCCTGCCAGAGCAGCGCCACGCCACCTGCGTGCTGGCCGACTTGGCCGACACCATTGCGCGCGAAGGTTTAGGCAGTCCCGCCGTGATCGTGGTTGGTGATGTGGTGCAGGGCTTGCTGGCCGCGAATTCCGCAGAGACCCGGCTCCGATCTGGCACAGGGGCGGTCTGAGTTATTTTTTTAAATTCCTCTGCCAGGCTTGGGTCAGCTTGGGTCACGGGCTTGTAACAAAAAAACGATAAATTTGATCAATCCACGTTGAATAGTGACCCATGGAGCTGCTGGAAATGCAAACATCCATCAAATATTTCAAGACCGACAAAGGGCGTTATGAACTGGCGCCAGGCGTGCGCACGCTGAGCCAGCGTGAGCGCACTTTTTTGCTCATGGCAACGGGTCAGCGAACCCTGGCAGACATCAGCAAAGTACTGCCGGACAACGGCGCCCAAATAGCCGAGCAACTGCTTGCGAACGGATTCATTGCAATGCCAGTTGCAGCAACGCCTAGCGCAAGAAAGCCCGACGCGCATGAGCCATCAGAGTTAACCAAGGCGGGCCAGATTGATGTCTTTGAAGGCAAGCGATCCATGGCGGCAACCCGCATGTATTTGTTCGATATGTCGGAACGCATTTTTTCACGCAAAGACCCGGCGCTGGCCGATCGCTTGCGCAGCCAGTTGCGCGAAGCCCGTGACCGTGAATCCATGCTCGCGGTGAGTACAGAATTGCTGGAAGTCATTGAACGGCTTGCGGGCGAGGAAAGGGCCGCTCTTGTGCGCAATCGCATTGCCCAGCTGCTGCCGCCAGAAGTCAGCCACTAGCGGACCGCCAGGTTGGGGTACGTCACAATCGGCCCACCTTAGGCAAATCGAAAAAGTAGGAAACCGACTCATGAATCTGCATACCTGGTGGCTGTTTGTGGCCATGGCCTTTGTGGTGTCGGCAACCCCCGGACCCAACATGCTGCTGGTGATGAGCCACAGTGCGCGCTTCGGCTGGCGCGCGGCCATTGCCACCATGAGCGGTTGCATGACTTCGCTTTTGGCCATGATGTGTATTTCGGCGGCCGGCATGGGCGCGTTGTTGCATGCCTTTCCCGCTGTGTTTGATGCCATGCGTCTGGCCGGAGCCGCCTATCTGGCCTACCTGGGCGTGCAGGGCTGGCGCAGCGCGGTGCCCCCTGACGCCGATGATGCAGGCCCGGTAGTGCGTGAGACCAAGCCAGCGTCGCAGCTCTATCGCCAGGGCCTGCTAGTCGCTGCCAGCAACCCCAAGGCCATCCTCTTTGCAGCCGCGTTTTTCCCCCAGTTTTTGGACCCCGCTAGCCCGAAACTACCGCAGTTCGCGATTCTGCTGAGCACCTTTGCCGTGATCGAAGTGAGCTGGTATTTGATCTATGCGCTGAGCGGCCACAAACTTTCGCACTACCTGCGTCAGGCCCGTGTGATGCGTGTATTCAACCGC
>CANFNO010000580.1 GCA_947447845.1 Burkholderiales bacterium
CACGCACGCCGACCGCGAGCAACTGTTCAAACGCGCCGGGCACCTGGCCGTGGAACTGTGCAAGCGCTACTACGAGCAGGACGACAACAGCGTGCTGCCGCGCTCCATGGGCTTCAAGGCCTTTGAGAACGCCATCACTCTGGACATTGCCATGGGCGGCTCGACCAACACCATCCTGCACATTCTGGCCATCGCCCAGGAAGCGGAAATCGACTTCACACTGGCCGACATCGACCGCCTCTCGCGCAGCGTGCCCCAGTTGTGCAAGGTGGCGCCCAACACCAACAAGTACCACATCGAAGACGTGCACCGCGCCGGTGGCATCTACGGCATCCTGGGCGAATTGGACCGGGCTGGCAAGTTTCATACGGATGTGCCCACCGTGCACAGCAAGACCTTCAAGGAAGCGCTGGACTTGTGGGACATCGCCCGCAACCCGTCAGACGCAGTCAAGAAGTTCTACATGGCCGGCCCCGGTGGCATCCCCACGCAAGTGGCGTTCAGCCAGGAAGCGCGTTGGCCCAGCCTGGACACTGACCGCGCTGAAGGTTGCATCCGCTCCGGCGAGCATGCTTTCTCCAAAGAAGGTGGCCTGGCCGTGCTGCGCGGCAACATTTCGCTGGACGGCTGCGTGGTCAAGACCGCCGGTGTGGACGACAGCCTGATGGTGTTCGAAGGCCCGGCCCATGTGGTGGAAAGTCAGGACGAAGCGGTGGAGCACATCCTGGCCGACAAGGTGGTTGCCGGTGACGTGGTCATCGTGCGCTACGAAGGCCCCAAGGGCGGCCCCGGCATGCAGGAAATGCTCTACCCCACCAGCTACATCAAGTCCAAGGGTCTGGGCAAAGCCTGTGCCTTGCTGACCGATGGCCGCTTCTCGGGTGGCACCTCAGGCTTGTCGATTGGTCACTGCTCGCCCGAAGCGGCAGCCGGTGGTGCGATTGGCCTGGTGCGCAACGGCGACCGCATCCGCATTGACATTCCGAACCGTTCCATCAACGTGTTGGTCAGCGACGAAGAGTTGGCCAAGCGCCGAGCCGAGCAAGACGCCAAGGGCTGGAAGCCCGCGTTGCCGCGCCCACGCAAGGTGTCGGCTGCACTCAAGGCCTATGCCAAGCTGGTGATGTCGGCCGACAAGGGCGCGGTGCGCGATCTGTCGCTGCTGGACTGACCGGTGCTTCCAAATTAGACCGAAACAAAAGCCTGCTTCTGCGGGCTTTTGTTTGGCTTGAAAGAACCATTTGCCCATGCAGTCAGATCTTGCACTCAAGCTGAGTGCGCGCATTGAAACGCCGAGGCTGGACCTGGAGCCACTGGAAGGACGGCATGCAGAAGTATTTTTCTCAGCCCTGCAGGATGATGCAATCTATCAGTGGATTTCAATGGAAAAGCCGACGGGCATAGAACCGCTGCGAGAGCATTGGCAAACCATTGAAACCCGAATGTCGCCAGACCATCAATATGCCTGGGCGACGTGGGCGATACGACGCAGAGCAGATGGTGAGTATTTAGGCCGGGTTGATGCCGAAATCACCGATGACCTCGAAGTGACCAACCTGGGGTATTACCTATTCAGCCCCCATTGGGGGCATGGCTACGCGACAGAGGCTGTTACTGCCGCCACGCAGGGCCTGTTGGCCCGCGGTGCACGTCGCCTGGTAGCCACGGTGACTGTGGGCAACAAAGCGTCGGCGCGGGTGTTGGAAAAGGCCGGGTTTGCCTTTGCAAGGGTATTGCCTGGCAATGACACGATTCGCGGCGTCAAGTTCGACGATGACGAGTACGTGAGATCCGCCACGGCGCCTGACTGCTAGCAGCCTGGCCGAACTCGCCGACGACGATTAGTCGTCAAGCGAATTCAGTCTTTCGCTCAATAGGGCTTGCGCCGGATCGCAAGCTTGGGTGACTTATCTGCCGATTTCTTGGGGGCTGCGGGCTTGGCCACTTTGCCTGCCTTTTTGCCCGCCACCGCCGCCTTGAACTTTGCCCCGGCGCTGAATTTTGGGACCGTGGTTGCGGCGATCTTCAGGGCTTCACCTGTCCTGGGATTCTTGCCAACCCGCGCGACGCGCTTGGCCGGCTTGAAGGTGCCAAAGCCTATCAGGGCGACATCGTTTCCTTTGGCAACCGTGGCGGTGATGATGCCGACCAGTGCATCGATGGATTTCCCCGCAGTTGCCTTGGACACATTCACTTTTTCGGCCAAGGCTTCAATCAATTCTGACTTGTTCATTTGTTTGCGCTCCCGTGGTTAAAGCGCGCATGCTAACCGAGTTTTTTGCAAAATTAAAGCCCCCCGGTATTGAGAATTCGCAAGCAAGTTTCATTGGACAAGCTTGGTGGCCGACATCTTCTTCTCCAGCACACTAACGCCCGGATCGAGTTGGTCCAAGGCAGTCAACAAGGCCAGTTGCTCCCTCGCGCGCTTGGGTTGCTGATTGCGCCAATAGGCGTAGGCCAGATAGCGGTGGATTTCGGCGAAACCGACGGCCAACGCTTCGGCCCGTTGCAGCGCGTAGACTGCTTTGCCGTACTGCTCTTTCTGCAACGCCTGCAAGCCCTGGCCCAGCCAATAGTAGGGATCCTCGGTCTGCCGTTTTTCCAACTGTGCCGCAACTTGCGTGGCCTCTTCGGTGCGGCCCTGTGTCCGCAAGAGTTGTAGCAAGGCGTGCAGCGGTGCGTTGGAAGAACCATTCAACGCAATGGCATGGCGTAGCAATCGTTCGGCGCTTTGGGTCAATCCGTGCTGGACGTAAAGCAGTCCCAAATTGCCATAGGCGGCCGCAAATTGCGGGTCGGAACCGATGGCTGCACGGTAGTAGGCATAAGCCCCGTCAAAATCATGCGCAAGCAGATTTTCAGCAGCGCGGTTGTTGTAGTAGCGGGCAGCAATTTCGCTTTCTGACAAGGCGACTCCCCATTGACGCGAACCCACTTGGGGCTCGAAATCTATAACGATTCCACCCGACTGAAAGGAGTGGCCATTGATACGAACGGCCGCACTGTTGCGAATAAATACATTCACGTGCCCGTTAATGAAATCAACACCACTTCTGCGATCGATGACCGGCGGAACCCGCACTTC
>CANFNO010000581.1 GCA_947447845.1 Burkholderiales bacterium
AGGCGGCTGATGACGATGTCGACTGCGCGGGTGAGCATGTCCACCTCGTGGCCGCGCAGGTGGTTGAGGATGTCATCGCGGTTAAAAACTTTGCCGGGTTCTTTGGCCAGCAGCACCAGCAAATCGAATTCGGTACTGGTCAGGCTGACTTCTTCGCCCAGACGCAGCACGCTGCGCGTGGGCAGGTCAATCACCAGACCATCGAAGCGCAAGTTCTGCTCGGCAGATACAGCGGCTTGCAGGGGCGACGCCACGCGGCGGCGCAGCACGGTCTGCAAACGCGCCACCAGTTCACGCGGCTCAAAGGGCTTGGGCACGTAGTCATCGGCACCCAGTTCCAGCCCCACCACCCGGTCCATCACCTCGCCACGCGCGGTGAGCATGATGAGGGGAATGTCGCTGTCTTTGCGGATGGCGCGGCACAGCGCAAAGCCATCCATTTCTGGCAGCATGACGTCCAGAATGGCGGCGTCATAGCGCTCGCGCTGGAGTTGGGCCAGCCCCAGACTGGGCTTGAGCGCGCAGTCCAGCTTGAAGTCAAAACGCGCAAAGTAGGCTGCCAGAGGCGGGCCTAATTGCGCGTCGTCGTCGATCAGGAGAATGCGTTGCATAAGGACATTGTTACATCGCTGCTTTGATATGCGCTCCGCTTCTACATCAGACGTGAACGCGAAGGCCCGCCGCAGACAGTGCTAAACGCACGGCTAGGCGGGCCGACAAAGTGGACGGTTGATTTAGAAGTGGAGTTAACCGCGGTTGAACCAGCCGTGGCGCCCTTCCATCAAATCCCGCACTTTCTGTTGCTGCGTGGCGTTCAAGCTGTCGTAGAAGGCGGCCAGAGCGGCCAGGGTTTCCGGGCTCTTGGCTTGCATCACGGTGGTCTTGTCGGTAATCAGGGTTTGCGCTTTGGCGATATCAAACTTGGGGCCGGCAATCAATGTCTTGAGCTCGGCACGCGGGTCGGTGGTCTGGCCGATCATGGATTTGCGCTGCTCGAACATCTTGTCGCCCACAACCGATAGCAACTGTTTCTGTTCGGCGTTCAGGTCCAGTTTGCTGGCGGCGCGGTCCACCATCTTGTCGCGCTTTTCAGCGAATTGCTCTTGTGTCACGTTGGCACCCCAACTGTGGTCACGGTGGTGACCGCAGGCCGACAGGCCACCGACAACCAGAGTAGTGGCGAGCACGCCAAAAGCGATGCGGCGGATATTGCGTTGGAAGAAGTTTTTCATGATGGTCTTTCTTGGCTGGTGAAAATATTGAAATAGAGAATCGATGGATGTTTTGGCTTAGCAGCGACGGAACCAGCCGTGCCGGCCACCGTCCATAAAGTCGCGCACCTTTTGCTGTTGCGCCGGGTTCAGGCTGTCGTAAAAAGCGGCAAGTGCTGCCACGACCGCCGGGCTCTGGTTTTGCAAAGCGCTGGCCTTGTCGTTGATCAAAGCCTGCGCGCGCTCTGCATCGAAGCTGGCACCTGCAAACCAGGAGCGCATCTCAGCGCGCGGGTCGGCAATGCTGCCCACCATGGCCTGGCGCTGCGCATCGATCTGCTCGATCAGTGCAGCAAGCAAAGGCTTTTGCTCGGCATTCAGGCTCAGTTTGTCGGCTGCGCGGTTGACGATCCAGTCGCGCCGCTCGGCGGCTTGCTCGGGCGTCAGGCCAGCGCCACGGTGGCAGCCCGGGCGGGCAACGCCGAAGCCAAACAAGGCACGACGCAGTCTACGTTTGAAGAAGAAACTCATTGCGGTCTTTCTAACTCTTAGCGAGTGGTTGAACATGACCGCAATGGTGCCGGCGACCCGCCCTGCGTGGGTGTCAGGGCCGTATCGCTTTATTTCAGTTTATGTCAGCGTGCCAGCACACCCTTCAGTGCAATGCCCGTATGCGTGCCCAGACGCACCACGTCTTCGGGTGTCGCAGCGGCCACCACGCGGCCTCCACCATTACCACCTTCAGGTCCCAGATCAATCACCCAATCGGCCTCGGCAATCACATCCAGATCGTGCTCGATCACCACCACGCTGTGACCGGCACGCACCAGTCGGTGCAGCACGTGAATGAGTTTTTCCACGTCAGCCATGTGCAGGCCCACCGTGGGCTCGTCCAGCACATAGAGGGTGTGCGGCGCCTTGTTGCCGCGCTTGCCGATGTCGTCGCGCACCTTGCTCAGCTCGGTCACCAGCTTGATGCGCTGCGCCTCGCCACCGCTCAGTGTGGGTGAGGGCTGGCCCAGCGTGAGGTAACCCAGGCCCACGTCTTTGAGCAGTTGCAGCGGGTGGCTGATGCTGGGCATGGCGGCGAAGAATTCCACCGCCTCGTCCACTTCCATCTGCAGCACTTCGCCAATGTTTTTGCCACGCCAGGTGACGGCCTGGGTCTCGGGGTTGAAGCGCGCGCCCTTGCAGGTTTCGCACAGGACTTTCACGTCCGGCAGAAAGCTCATTCCGATGGTGCGTATGCCCTGCCCTTCGCAGCCCGGGCAGCGGCCTTCGCCGGTGTTGAAGCTGAAGCGGTTGGACGCATAGCCGCGTGCCTTGGCTTCCAGCGTGTCGGCAAAGAGTTTGCGGATGGTGTCCCAGAAGCCGATGTAGGTGGCCGGGCAACTGCGCGGGGTTTTGCCGATGGGTGTTTGGTCGACTTCGAGCACGCGGTCCACGCTTTCGAAGCCGGTGACGGATTCGCAGCCGGTCCATGGGATTTGCTCACCTGCTTCCAGAGCATCGCGTCCGGCTTTGGTGCTGCGCTTTTGCACGCCGGTCTGGACGTTGGCTAGCAACACGTCTCGGGCCAATGTCGATTTGCCTGAGCCGGAGACGCCAGTGATTGCCACGAGGCGTTTGAGCGGGATGTGTGCGGTGACGTCTTGCAGGTTATGCAGATTTGCTTTGTTGACGGTGAGCCAGTCGATTTTTTCGTGTGGCGTGGGAGGCATTGCTGAGCCCGCAGCTTTGGCTGAGCTCGTAGCGTTGGCTGAGCTCGTAGCGTTGGCTGAGCTCGTAGCGTTGGCTGAGCTCGCAGCGCCGAGGGCTGGGGCGGGCTCGTCATGGTGCGAGCACAAATCGTCACCCGCCCCAGCCCTCGTCAC
>CANFNO010000582.1 GCA_947447845.1 Burkholderiales bacterium
CTCCCAGTGGGTGCATCGGTTGCGAGAAAAGGCGGGCTGGCAAAAGGCTGCAGTGGCACTGGCCAACAAGAATGCGCGCATTCTGTGGGCTGTGTTTGCACGCGGCCTGCCCTTTGATGCGCACCATGTGAGCGTGCGAGCGGTGATGGCGAGTGCCTAGCCGCCCAAAACAGTTTGGGTAACTGAGGAGACAGGTTTCTTGCAAGACGTAAATCGGAAGATGCAGTAAAAAGGTCAGACCGGCAGCGGGAAAGCTCGACTTGCCCCCAGTGGCATTCAGGT
Organism: Burkholderiales bacterium; assembly: GCA_947447845.1. The sequence continues at coordinate 283 of CANFNO010000582.1, forward strand.
AATGTCCACGTCCGACGAATGGAGCCCCGCTGAGCGGTTCGTATCTGGGTCCGCACCAGGATCAAAGATCAAGGGTGCAACAAGACCGACAGTAGATGTGCAGTCTGTTCCTGGCTTACACGCACCTTCAGTTCATGCAAGTGCAAGAAATACCGTCAACAAGGAAATCCAAACGCAAGCAGTTGCTTGACATCGCGGGAAGTCCCAGTAGGGGGTAAGGGGCGGGGGGGATGGGGGAGTAAAAAACCCGCCAGAAAGGCAAAAGAACTAATAAGGCAACCGCAGCCGATCAAACCCCGTCCTTCCACTAACCGCAGTAATCCGAGCCAGCCGCTCAGCATGCTCATCCCGAACCCAATCCCAGCGAAACCGCCAAGTCCAGCAATCAATACTGCCCGGCGTGTTCATGCGATGATAGCCATCCAGCCCCAGCACATCCTGGAACTGGCACAGCGCATGGTTAGCGACCGATAGCAAGCAGGCACGGATCATGGCCCAGTGCACCTCGTGGCCGTCGGTGCCCAGATACTCGGCTGCAAAGGCGCGTTCACGCGGGTTGCAGCAAGCCCACCAGCCCACGGCCATGTCGTTGTCATGGGTGCCGCAATACACCACTGTGTTGGCCTCGTAGTTGTGCGGCAAATGGTTGCTGGTAGCGTCCTCCGAGAAGCCAAACTGCAAGACCCGCATGCCAGGGAAACCGGTGCGCAAGCGCAGGGCGTCGACCTCAACGGTAATCAGCCCCAGATCTTCAGCAATGATGGGCAACTCGCCCAGCGCACGCTCCACCGCCTCGAACAGGGCAATGCCCGGGCCTTTGACCCAGTGGCCATGAATGGCGGTGGGCTCGCTGACCGGAATTTCCCAGCAAGCCTCAAAGCCCCTGAAATGGTCGATCCGGATCACATCGGCCAGATAGAGTTGTCGGCGAATGCGTTCGACCCACCACTGGTAGCCATCGGCAGCCATGGCTTTCCAGTCATAGTGCGGATTGCCCCAACGCTGGCCATTGACAGCAAAGTAATCAGGAGGCACTCCAGCCACCACACTTGGTTGGCCTTCGGCATCCAGCAAAAACAGGTTTGGACGGGCCCAGCAATCACAAGAATGGTGGGCAATGAAGATGGGGATATCACCCACCAGATGCACGCCCTTGCCATTGGCGTAGGTCTTTAGAGCCTGTTGTTGCAGATCAAACTGCCACTGCACAAAAGACCAGAAGGCGATTTCATGGGCGTGCTGGTCGCGTGCCGTGGCCAAGGCATGGGGCTCACGCGCTGCCAGCGGCTTGGGCCAATCCGTCCAGTCAGCGGCGGCATACGCAACATCCAGGGCCATGAACAGGGCATAGTCTTCCAGCCAAGAGGCGTTGTCTTGCCGCCAAGCGGCAAAGGAATCGTGGGTCGCCGCATCGGCCCGCTGCTGAAAACCCGCAAACGCCTCGCGCAGGCGCTCCATGCGCCATGGCAGCACATGATCGTAGTGAACGCGCTCCGCGACAAAACCGTTTTGCAGCGAAGCGCCCGCTATCCAGCCTCGCTCCACCAGCGGCTCGAAAGCCACCAGATACGGATTGCCTGCCATCGCCGAGCCACCCATATAAGGCGAATTGGCCTGGCCTATCGGCCCCAGCGGCAGGGTTTGCCACAAGGTCTGTCCGGCGGTGTGCAGCCAGTCGACAAAATAGTAGGCGTTGGGCCCGAAGTCCCCGCTGCCGTGGGGGCCAGGCAAACTGGTAGGGTGCAGCACCACTCCGGCGCTGCGTTGGGTCATTAGTTCGTGGTTCAAAGGTTTTTCCTCTTGTTATTGTGCGGACCAAGCAGAGGATAGCGCGATCCGGGTTGCAGTCACCCTGCAAGTAAAATTCGTGCACTTACCCTTGTTCTGGAACCCCCCTTGTCTTTTGCCAACGAAACCCGTCGACGCCGTACCTTCGCCATCATTTCCCACCCGGACGCGGGTAAAACCACGCTGACCGAGAAGCTGCTGTTGTTCTCCGGAGCGATCCAGATCGCAGGAAGCGTCAAGGCACGCAAGGCCACGCGCCATGCCACCTCCGACTGGATGGAGATTGAAAAGCAACGCGGCATTTCCGTCGCTTCGTCGGTAATGCAGATGGTTTACCGTGACCACGTCATCAACCTGCTCGACACGCCCGGCCACAAAGACTTCTCGGAAGACACCTACCGCGTGCTGACCGCCGTGGACTCGGCCCTGATGGTGATTGACGCTGCCAACGGCGTGGAAGCGCAGACGCGCCGCCTGATCGAGGTTTGCCGCCAGCGCGACACGCCCATCATCACCTTCGTCAACAAGATGGACCGCGAGGTGCGCGAGCCGCTGGACATCCTGGACGAGATTGAACGCGAACTGGGCATGCCCTGCGTGCCCATGACCTGGCCTGTGGGCCAAGGCAAAGGCTTTGGCGGCATCATCAATTTGCGCACCAAAGCCATGACGGTTTTTGAGTCCGGCAGCGAACGCCGCCCGCAGGATTTTGACTGTGTGCCACTGAACGACGCTGCCTCCCTGGAAAAGCGCTTCGGCAGCGAGTGGACCTCGGCCATCGAGAGCATGGAACTGGCCGTAGGCGCCTCCCCCACCTGGGACCACGCCGCCTTTCTGGCTGGCAAACAGACGCCGGTGTTCTTCGGCTCTGGCGTGAACAATTTCGGTGTGATGGAAGTGCTGGACGCGCTGGTCGACCTGGCCCCGGCCCCACAAAGCCGCACAAGTTCCACGCTGGTGAATCGCCAACCGGTGGTGCGCGAAGTGCAGCCTGAAGACGACGCCTTCAGCGGC
>CANFNO010000583.1 GCA_947447845.1 Burkholderiales bacterium
GCAGCAAAGCCCAGGTAAGGGTTCATCAGAGGATCGGGGAAGCGAGCTTCCACGCGACGGCCCTTGGGGTTCGCCACAAACGGAATACGAATCGAAGCAGAACGGTTCTTGGCAGAGTAAGCCAGCTTGACCGGAGCTTCGAAATGCGGAACCAGGCGCTTGTAGCTGTTGGTGCCGGGGTTGGTGATGGCGTTCAGGGCACGTGCGTGCTTGATGATGCCGCCGATGTAGTACAGCGCGAAGTCTGACAGACCAGCATAGCCGTCGCCTGCGAACAGGTTCTTGCCATCTTTCCAGACCGACTGGTGCACGTGCATGCCGGACCCGTTGTCGCCGTGGTAAGGCTTGGGCATGAAGGTGGCGGTCTTGCCGTAAGCATTGGCCACGTTGTGGATCACATACTTTTGCAGTTGGGTCCAGTCAGCGCGCTCCACCAAGGTAGAGAAGCGGGTGCCGATTTCGTTTTGGCCAGCGCCCGCCACTTCGTGGTGGAACACTTCGACCGGAATGCCCACGGATTCGAGGATCAGGGACATTTCAGCGCGCATGTCTTGCGTGCTGTCAACGGGAGGCACGGGGAAGTAGCCGCCCTTGACTGTGGGACGGTGGCCGCGGTTGCCGCCTTCGAGCTTGGTGCCGGTGTTCCAGGGGGCTTCGTACTCGTCGATTTCGTAGAAAGTATTGCTGGGCTCGGTGCTCCAACGCACGCCGTCAAACAAGAAAAATTCTGGCTCGGGTCCGAAGAAGGCGGTGTCGCCATTGCCCGAAGCCTTGAGGTAGGCTTCGGCGCGTTTGGCGATGGAGCGGGGGTCGCGGTCATAGGCCTTGCCGTCTGCAGGCTCCACCACATCACAGGTCATGATGATGGTGGTTTCTTCGAAGAAGGGGTCAATGTTGGCGGTGTTGGGATCGGGCATCAACAACATGTCGGATGCTTCAATACCCTTCCAGCCGGCGATGGAGGAGCCGTCAAACGCGTGGCCGGAGGTGAACTTGTCTTCGTCAAAGTGCGAAACAGGCACGGTAGTGTGCTGCTGTTTGCCACGGGTATCGGTGAAACGGAAGTCAACAAACTTGACTTCGTTCTCTTTCACCATCTTCATCACGTCTGCGACGGTCTTGGCCATCAAATACTCCTGTTGCACGGTTAAAAAAAATCTACCAAATCTTCAATGCAGCTTTTGTGCCAGTGCTGACCGGCACCACATTTTGAGAAAGCGCTCCATTTTGCCCTGAGATTGCAGGCCTTCAAGGCATACGGGCCATAAGTTGCGAATACTCGGGCCTGAAATGCACCAAAAGTACACGTCCAATTTTTGCCCCGATATGGTGCATTACGACTTGCGCACCATTTCGGGGCCGAGTGGCAATTGCATGGCCTTCAGTGCGGCAACCAAGTCCAAATAGGCGGCATCCACCACGTCAGGTGCGCCCTTAACGCCCAACTCAATGTGTCGGCCATATTCGGGATGGTCCACGCTAGGCAGGCTGAAAACCTTAACGGCATGCGCTGCTTCAATGCGCTCCATCAGTGGCGTAAGAGAAGCTTCCATGGCACCAAAGACGATGAGCGAGTTTTCTTGCCAGGCATCGCGACGGAAATGTGCCGTGTACTGCGTGTCCAACACCCACTCCAGCATCGGCCAGGCCATGACTGGAAACCCCGGCAAGAAATAGACTCCCCCACGCTCCCCCACTGCGTGTGGGTCGCTGCCCCCTGGGGGGGCCAATTCCGCTTGGGGCGGCCCGGCGCGGAATTCATGCCCCCCACGCTCCCCCACTGCGTGTGGGTCGCTGCCCCCTGAGGGGGCCAATTCCGCTAGGGGCGGCCCGGCGCGGAATTCATGCCCCCCACGCTCCCCCACTGCGTGTGGGTCGCTGCCCCCTGGGGGGGCCAATTCCGCTTGGGGCGGCCCGGCGCGGAATTCAGATCCCCCACGCTCCCCCACTGCGTGTGCGTCGTTGAGCACGTAGAAGCCAGGTATCTTGTTGTAGGGATTGGGAATAATACCGGCGCCTTCAGGGAACATTCCCATGTTCAGGCGGTGCAGGTTGTCATCGCGCTCGGGCTCGTAGGGAACGCCCTTTTCTCGCGCAATGTCCTGCATGCGTTCGCGTATCAGCACCTTGGCTTCTGGATGCAACAGCAGCGAGCGCTGTAGAGCGGCGGCGGCACACTGACGCGTGTGGTCGTCAGGGGTGGCGCCAATGCCACCAAACGAAAACACCACATCACCGGACGCGAAAGCGCGTTTCAAGGTTGCGGTGATGCGCTCGGGCGAGTCACCCACGTAATCGGCGTAGGCCAGGTGCAAGCCACGCGCGCCAAATAACTCAATTGTTTTGGCCAGGTGCTTGTCCTCGCGCCGCCCCGACAGGATTTCGTCGCCAATGATGATGATGCCGAAATTCATGGTTCACTTTTCCAAGAAATGGATGCGAGGTCCGGCACAGGGGCGCTCGGAGCCGTGTCTGGCATGTGTGCGTCCACCACCTCTGGCGGCGGTATCTGGTCACGCAAGCCCTGTAGAGCGGCCAGGCAGTAATGGCTAAACCAGAGTGAGGCAAAAGCAAATACCAGCATGTAGATCCAGATGGCCACCGGCACCAGCAGCACAAACGCAGGAGGGAAACCAGCACTCATGGCCCAGATCAGGTTGGGAGAGGCACCCAGGTAACCGCACACCACACCCATCAGCAAAAGCCACCCGCCATGGCGTTTAAAAATGATTTTGCGTTCCTCCCGGCTTGCATGCTGGGCCAGGGCATCGAAGGCCATGACGCGGTAGGTTAGCCAACCCCAGATCAGGGGCGGCAGTATCAACACCAGCGGCGGAATCAGCCACAGGGGCAAGGAAATCAGCAGCGCAAAGCCTGCCAGCAAGGTAGAAAAAAGAGACCACAGCAGACTGGCTGCCAGACCTCCGCCGTGTCTGGCCTCCATTGTCGAAAAGCGGTTGCGGGCTACCAGATTCACCAAAGCGGGGGTCATGAGCATGGCTACAGCGAGCAGGGACATCACGACGATCACGGGCGTGGCACCCATCACGACCAACAAGGGCACTAGCACCGCCTTGAGC
>CANFNO010000584.1 GCA_947447845.1 Burkholderiales bacterium
CGCGAGGTGGCCGAGTTGCAGCAGCTACTGGGTGCCATTCAGCCGGGTCAACGCGTGATTGCCTCGCCGGGTGCCAATTCGCATGTGCCGATCTGGCTCCTGGGTAGCAGCCTCTTCTCAGCGCAACTGGCGGCCCAGCGCGGGCTGCCGTATGCCTTTGCCTCACACTTTGCGCCGCGCATGTTGATGCAGGCGATTGACCTGTATCGCAGCAACTTTGTACCCTCGGCCGCACTCAGCAAGCCACGTGTGGTGGTGGGCGTGCCGCTGGTGGCAGCCCCTACGGATGAAGAGGCGGATTTCCTGGCAAGCAGTATCTTTCAGCGCGTCTCAGGCATCGTGCGTGGCGAGCGCAAGTCTTTGCAGCCGCCAGTGGAAAATTATTTGCAGACGCGCGATGCGCAGGAGCGTGCCGCAATCGCCGACTTCTTAGCCATGGCGGTGATCGGCGGCCCGGCTACCGTGGCGGAGCATCTGAAGAAAATAGTCGATGTGACCGAAGCCGATGAACTGATGCTGGTCTGCGACATCTTCGATACGGCTTTGCGCCTGCGTTCGCTCGACATCGCCGCTGCGGCAATGCCTGCCTGAAACCAGGCGGCAGGCAGGATTGCCAGCGCTGCCCGTGTTGCCTTATGCCCTGAGCGCCAGCTTCAGGGCCATCGCGTTGTGCCGTTCGATCAGCGGCCCCAAGTCCAGCGTCACCAACTGACCCCGGCGCACGACGACCCGGCCATTGACGATGGTGGTGTCGGTCTGCGGGCTGCCACACAAAAGCAAGGCACCGACCGGGTCATGCACAGCGCCACCAGCGAACGACAGGGTGTTCAGGTCAAATAGCACCAGGTCCGCGCACATGCCCACCGCCAGATGGCCAATGTCCTTGCGCCCTAGAACCTGAGCGCCACCGTGCGTGGCCATGTGCAGCACATCGCGTGCTGTCATTTCGGCAGGACCCAAGTCGCAGCCGAAGAATGTCTTGCGCTCGCCGCTTGGCAATGTGCGTTCTTCAGGCGCTTGCATGGCCCGGCCCACGCGGGCCAACAGCAGGGCTTGCCGTGCCTCGTTGACCATGTGGGCTGCGTCATTGCTGGCGCTGCCATCCACGCCCAAACCGACCGGCACTCCGGCGTCCAGCATGCGGCGAATCGGGGCAATGCCGCTGGCCAGACGCATATTGCTGCAAGGGCAATGCGCGACGCCAGTCTTGCTTGCGGCAAAAAGGCTGATGCCTTCGTCGTCCAGTTTGACGCAGTGGGCGTGCCACACATCCGGGCCCAACCAGCCCAGGTCTTGCGCATATTGCGTCGGCGTGCAGCCAAATTTCTCGCGCGAATAGGCCAGGTCATGGTCGTTCTCGGCCAGGTGGGTGTGCAGGCGCACGCCATGCGCGCGTGCCAACTCGGCGGACAGGCGCATCAGGTCGCGGCTGACGCTGAAAGGCGAGCATGGTGCCACAGCGACCTGGGTCATGGCGCCAAAGCCTGCGTCGTGGTGCGCCTCAATCACGCGCTGCGTGTCCTTCAGGATGAAGTCTTCGTTTTCCACCACCCGGTCGGGTGGCAGGCCACCCTGGCTCTGGCCTACGCTCATGCTGCCGCGTGTGGCGGTGAAGCGCATGCCAATTTCCCGCGCCGCTTCGATGCTGTCTTCCAGGCGCACGCCGTTGGGGTAGATGTAAAGATGGTCACTGCTGGTGGTGCAGCCCGACAGCAGTAACTCGGCCATGGCAACCTGGGTGGACACCTGCACCATGTCGGGGGTGAGCCCGGCCCAGATCGGATACAGGCCGCGCAGCCAGCCGAAGAGCTCGGCGTTCTGCACTTCCGGAATGGCTCTGGTGAGGCTCTGGTACATGTGGTGGTGGGTGTTCACCAGGCCGGGTGTCACCAAGTGGTGGCTGGCGTCTATCACCTCATCGGCCTGCAATGCATCGGGCGGCAGATCAGCAGCCGGGCCGATGAAGGCGATGGTGTTGTCGCGAATATATAGGGACGCGTTTCGCAACTCGGTGCGGGCATCGTCCTGGGTTGCGACGGTATGGGCGTTGTGAATCAGCAAGGTGGCCATGCGGGTGCTCTCAATCGTTTGAGTTAACAAATAATCGAGGCCGAATCCCGCTGGAAGTGGCTTTTATTTCCAGAGGCGAGCGCCGCGTTGCCGTGCGTACCGGGCTGTGCGTTGTGATCATAGCGCCACAGAATGCATTTAACAGCGATGTTTGATCTTCCTCAAAGTGATACGCCCTGCAACACGGCAAAGTTGCCTCCATGTTAGCAAGCCAATATGCATTCATCTCCGCTCACCCGACCCAGTCGGTATTAGCTGGCACGGCGTTGCTGCGACGAGCGGTTCCAGCCGGTGCTGTGATGTTTATTGAGTCCGGTCGCGTCGTGTTGGGCATTGCCTCAGCTGCCGATTTGGCCCTGACCGCCAGCGATTCCCGCGTAGCACAAGCCATGGAGCATCAGTTTGGCGTGGTGGAAGGCCCGGCCTGGCTGGAAGCCAATGCGGCCGTGCTGGATTTGCCCAGTGCGGTGGATGCGGTAGCTGAAACCGAGGTGGTCCTGCGTCGTGTTCCGTTGGAGGATTTTCGTGCCTCATTGACCGGCTGCAGTGTGGCCGCGCAATCGATCTTGAATGACGTGGCCCGCGCACATCGCCAGCAAATTGAGTTAGCCGTCAGCCGACTTTCCAAAGATGCAGAGGCGCGTTGTGCCGAGTGGCTATTGCGCCATGCCGAGTCCACTGAGAAGGGCGTGTGCTCGGTCAAACTCCAGCAGCGCAAGCGCCTGATTGCCGCACAACTGGGTATTGCGCCCGAAACTTTGTCTCGCGTGTTGCGTCACCTGCGCGAGCGCTGCTTGATCAGTGGCTCGGGGCGCATCGTCAATCTGGTCGACCCGGGCGGATTGCGATCTTTGGCCGGCGTTTAGCCGCAACCTACACCTGCGGTGTTTGCAGGTATTCCAGCGCAATAGAAAAGTCGTAGGCGGACAGCGCTGCATCGAGTTGCGGGTAGCAATTCGGGTAGGTAAATTTCATCAGTGCTGCGTTATCCGCAAAAAGGTCCAG
>CANFNO010000585.1 GCA_947447845.1 Burkholderiales bacterium
CCACGGCCCTGAGTTCTTACGGCTACCGCGTCAGCTTCCCCAAGGTCAACACCCCGCCCACCATCACGCCGTTTGCCGAAATGCACTGGCTGGGCTTGCCGGTTCTTTCGCAGCAGACGGCGCTTACCCTGTTCGCCTTGCTGGCAGTGCCGGTGGTGGGCTACGTGCTGTACCGCACGCCGCTCGGTCTGGCGGTGCGCATGGTGGGCGAGAACCCGCAGGCCGCCGAGGGGCAGGGCGTCTCGGTGGCGGCGGTGCGCACCGGCTCCATCGTGGCGGGTTCGGCCCTGATGGGTATCGCTGGCAGCTTCTTGACCTTGTCGGCCTTCAACGCTTTCTTTTTCAACATGGTCAACGGGCGTGGCTGGATTTGTGTCGCGCTTGTGGTGTTTGCCTCCTGGCGGCCGGGCAAGGCGCTGCTGGGCGCGCTGCTGTTTGCGTTTTTCGATGCGCTGCAACTGCGCCTGCAACAAAGCGGCGGCTCGGTGCTGCCCTACCAGCTGTATCTCATGCTGCCGTATGTGCTGTCCATCGTGGCGCTGGTGCTGGTGGCGCGCAAGGCCAGCTACCCGCAAGCGCTGATGAAGCCATATCGCAAAGGGGAGCGTTAGACTAGGCGCTCAATGGACGCCGCCAGCACAATTCGACAGTCAATGGAAACCGTAGCCACGCTGCGGGCCCGGGCTGCAGCCCAGCCTGCACTGGGTGCGGCAGTCACCTCCATCAAGCGCTTGCAGGCGACACGCTTTCGCCAGGGTTATGCCGACCTGATGGCCTCGAAAGACTTTGGTCCGGCCTCCCGCTTTTTCCTGGAAGAGCTTTATAGCGATGCCGACTTTTCGGAGCGGGACGCGCAGTTTGCCCGCATTGCCGGAACCCTGGCCACGGTGTTCCCGGCCTCGGTGGTCGAAACCGCTGTGGCCCTTTCGCAGTTGCATGCGCTGACCGAAGAGTTGGACCATTTGATGGCCACGCATTGCGTGCAGCACGCGGTAACACCGGCAGGGCTGGACGCCGTGAGTTACGTGACCGCCTGGCACGTCGTCGGCAAACGTGCCGAGCGTCAGCAGCAACTGGCAGACGTCTTGTCGCTGGGGCGCGAATTGGCGGTCTTGACCCACAAGCCGGGGCTGGCCTTGTTGCTCAAGCTCATGCGGCGCCCGGCAGCCAGCGCGGGCATGGGCTCGCTGCAACGTTTTCTGGAGCGCGGGTTTGCCATTTTTGCGGCGTTGTCGCGCAACAAGGGCAAGGTGGACGAGTTTCTGTCGGCGGTGGAAAACCGGGAGTCGGCGTGGCTAAAAGGCATGTTCGAAAACCCAGCCGACAAAGAAGCTGCTGCCTTGTCCAGGCTCATTGACTGAGGGTTGTGCCCTAACCATATCGAGGTAGGGGATACCGCCGGGGCGGTAAAGTTTGCGCACAATTTCCGCCCACCGGGGTCGGACGGGCGAACGGTTCTGTCCCTTTAAAAGGAGCCACGATGGTCAGCAAAAACACGATTTGTCTTTGGTACGACGGCACCGCTTTGGAGGCCGCACAGTTCTACGCCGAGACCTTTCCGGACAGCCATGTGGGGGCCGTTTATCGCGCACCGGGCGACTACCCCTCGGGCAAGCAGGGGGATGTGCTGACGGTCGATTTCACTGTAATGGGCATTCCCTGCCTCGGCATAAACGGCGGAGACATGTTCAAGCACAGCGAGGCCTTCTCCTTCCAGATTGCCACCGACAGCCAGGCCGAAACGGACCGGCTGTGGAATGCAATTGTCGGCAACGGCGGCCAGGAAAGCGAATGCGGATGGTGCAAGGACAAATGGGGTCTGTCGTGGCAGATCACGCCACGCGCCCTCACCGCCGCGATTGCCGACCCTGATCGTGCAGCGGCCAAGCGCGCATTCCAGGCGATGATGCACATGAAAAAAATCGACATCGCAGCGATCGAAGCGGCCAGACGCGGTTGACAGCCCGTGCAGGCTTTTAGCTCATCACGTTGCGCCTTCACTTGGCATGTTTGATGCCAATCAATCGGCATTCTTAATCTAGCTTAGTTTTTGGCACAGTTAAATGCCAGACTTTTAGTGAGGATACCTACCATTTCACGGTTGAATCAAACCGAGTGGAGATGGAATGTCAAAAAGTAGATCAATACGTCATGTCCTGTGGTCCATCCTGTGCCTTTGCATCTGGACCTTTGCAACGCCGACATACGCAGCGGACGCGGTCAAGAGCCAGGCGGCGGTGAGCAAAGTGACCAAAAAATCTGCCGCCGATGTGGCGATGGGCAAAAAGTGCCTGAGTTGCCACGGACCCGAGGATGACCCCGGCATTTATGGTGAATGGAAGAAGAGCACCCACGCCAGCAAAAACGTGGACTGTTACGACTGCCATAAGGTCAAGGCGGACGACAAAGCGGCTTACGAGCACCACGGCGCCACCATCCAGACCGTGGTGACCCCGATGACTTGCGCCCGTTGCCACCAGACCGAAGTGGCACAACAGCAGCGCTCGCACCATGCCAAGGCCGGCAATATCCTGGCCTCTATTGACAACCTGTTGGGTGAAGTGATCGGTGGCCCGGCCGCAGTCAACGCGGGCTGTTTGCAGTGCCACGGTGGCACCATCGTGTTGGATGACAAGAAGCGGCCCACGCCTCAGTCTTTCCCCAATACCGGCATCGGCCGCATCAACACGGATGGCTCGCTGGGCTCCTGCTCGGCTTGCCACGCCCGCCACAGCTTCTCCTCGGCCCAGGCGCGCACGCCTGACACCTGTGGCAAATGCCATATGGGCCCGGACCATCCACAGATCGAGATCTACAACGAATCCAAACACGGCATCCTGTACCGCGCCAAGATCGATGAGATGAATCTGAAGTCCAAGAAATGGGTGGTGGGTGTTGACTACACCGCAGCCCCCACTTGCTCGACCTGCCACATGGGCGCCACCCGCGACCAGAAGGTGACGCACGATGTGGGTGAGCGCATCTCCTGGACGCTACGCCCCGCCGTTTCCACCAAGCTGAACATGATCCGCCTGGCGAGTGGCGATGAGTTTGACCAACCCGAAGGCAAGCC
>CANFNO010000586.1 GCA_947447845.1 Burkholderiales bacterium
CTCCACCGGCATGTTCAGCATGCCGTCCACCAGACCGCGCGCAAAGGGTTGCAATTGCTTGGACGGATCGTCCTCGGCATCGTATGAAAAGGAGCCAGGTGCCGTCGCCAGTGGCATAGCCGCCATGGCAACCTGCATATCCTCCGGCTTCAAGCCCTGCAGGATGGCGATCACCTCGTCACCCAGTCCGCGAGATTCGGCTACAGAGTTGAGCGCACGCATGCGATCCGGGTCCAGCACCATGGAATTGGCGGTCAGCCCTTTCTCGATCAGCTTCTGATGCAGTGTGAATGCCGCAAGCGGATCTGCATGCAGCTTCTCCATTCGCGTGTAAGCCCAGGCATCTGCCTTCTCGAAAACGGTGGACGCCACCCATGCCACCCCGGAGAGTGACCCGCGGTTGGCTGCGGCTTGCTGCATGGCGTTGGCCACCTGGGCCTGCGTCAGTCTTTTCACCACGCTGGTGGCTTCTTCACGCATGCGGTTGGTGGCCACAGCGGTGGCTTGGTCCAGCAACTGGCGTTTGAGAACTTCGGTCGCCACACTGCTGGCAGCAGACTGGGCGGCCTGCACCGCCGCGTTTGCCGCCGCCGCCGCGCCCTGAATGCCCGAGGCGATGGTGAACAGGTTGTAGAGGGTGCCCACCACCTTGCTGCTATAGGCATAGGTTTTCATTCGGGCGCCGCCTTCTTCGGAAACGCCTTCGCCCCACAGAACCGCCCACAGGGCTTCGTCCGGGGTCAGATCGCCTTGCGCCACCTCCAAAGGATGCACGGTGAGCAGCCAGTGGTAATCCTGGGCCAGTGGGGTGGCGGGGGGCGCCAGTCGGGCATAGCCGCGGCAGACCTTGAAGGGGGCGACCTTGTGTGTGGAGCCACTGTGCAGTTTGATGGGAAAGGGCTTGCCAGCATCGCGCTTGTCGGCCAGTTCGAGCATCATCTTTTCGGCACTTTCGCGCGCGTAGCCGTCAATCTCCTGGATCTTGTCGCCCAGCTTGAGCGGGCTGCCGGTTGACGCACCCACCACGGTCAGACGCTCATCCACGCCCAGGGCGCGCACCCAGGCCACGCGGACATCGGGTTCGAGTTTGTCACTGGATTCGACCGAAAACGGCAATTCCCATTGGGTATCGCAATCCGCGTCTTTGAGTTTGGCGGCACGTTCAATGGCCGGGCGAAGTGCTTTTTCTCCCGCGCCGTAGCTGCGGATATTTGCGAGCAGCGCCTCATCGACCTTGCGACCATCGTCAACCGTGTATTTGGGACCGGCGCAAGCAGCCAAAAGGCTGATCAAAAAAAGCGCTGCGAATTGGCGCATAGACCTCTCCCTACCCAAGAATATTGTTACCAGATGTTAACTCTTGCCACTGTCGCCATGAAGGCCGGGCCGGGCAAAAGTCAGGCTCGACAAAAGTGCTCTGTGCGGGGCGGGGTTTGGACGACCGTAAGCCTGTGTTGGCACAAATCGTTTACAGTTGACGTTTACGTAAACGTCAAGTGCGTCATCACACGCAAAATAGACGACACCCGAGGAAGACCATGACCGATTTATCCGCTGAATTCAAGGCATTGGCGAACTATCGCCCCACCAACAAGGTGCGTTTTGTCACTGCTGCTAGCCTGTTTGACGGCCACGATGCGGCCATCAACATCATGCGCCGCATCCTGCAGGGCATGGGCACCGAAGTCATCCATCTGGGCCACAACCGCAGTGTGGAAGAGGTGGTCACCGCCGCCTTGCAGGAAGACGTGCAGGGCATTGCCATCAGCTCTTATCAGGGCGGGCATGTCGAGTATTTCAAGTACATGGTGGATTTGCTGAAAAGCCGGGGCGGCGCGCACATCCAGGTGTTTGGCGGCGGCGGCGGCGTGATCGTGCCCCCCGAAATTCGTGAACTTCACGCCTATGGCGTCTCGCGCATTTACAGCCCGGAAGACGGCCAGCGCATGGGCCTGGCCGGCATGATTGGCGAAATGGTGATGCGCTGCGACAAGGACATCAGCCCTCTAGCTCCCAAAGAAATTTCTGCCATTCAGGGCCACACGGAGGCCAGCTGGCGCGCTTTGGCCCAATTGCTCACCGCTGTGGAGGCTGGCAATGCCGACGCCGCCTTGATGGACACGCTGCGCGGCCAAGCCGCTGCGCGCCAAATCCCCGTGGTTGGCATTACCGGCACGGGTGGCGCGGGCAAGTCGTCTCTCACCGACGAACTGATTCGCCGCCTGCGCCTGGACCAGGACGACAGCCTGCGCATTGCCGTCATCTCGATTGACCCGTCACGCCGCAAGAGCGGCGGTGCCTTGCTGGGTGACCGCATCCGCATGAATGCCATTTCCCCTTGGCAAAACGGTCCGCGTGTTTTCATGCGCTCCTTGGCTACCCGCGAATTCGGCTCGGAAATCAGTGCTGCGCTGCCCGACGTGATCCTGGCCTGCAAGGCCGCGGACTTTGATCTGATCGTTGTAGAGACCTCGGGCATTGGCCAAGGCGACGCGGCCATCGTGCCGCTGGTGGATGTGCCGCTGTATGTGATGACCCCTGAGTTTGGCGCCGCCAGCCAACTGGAAAAGATCGACATGCTGGACTTTGCCGAGTTTGTTGCCATCAACAAGTTCGACCGCAAAGGTGCCAGCGACGCCTTGCGCGATGTGGCCAAGCAGGTGCAGCGCAACAAGGAAGCCTGGACGACTCCGGCCGATGAGATGCCGGTATTCGGCACCATGGCCGCGCGCTTTAACGACGATGGCGTCACCGCCTTGTACCAAGCCATGCTGGTGCGCCTGCAGGCCCTGGGTTTGAAAACCCAGGCTGAAGGCATGTTGCCCAAGGTGGACGTGCGCTTTAGCTCGAACCAGATGCCGGTGGTGCCTGCAGCCCGCACGCGTTACCTTGCCGACATCAGCGACACCGTGCGCGGCTACAAGGCCCGTGCCCGTGCCCAGGCCACACTGGCTCGCGAAATTCAACAATTGCGCGCGGCAGCCCAGATGCTGGAAGTCGGCAAGCCCGGCAAGGCCCGCGCCTCCGAGGCCGCCATCGATCTGGCCGTGCAACGCGAGGCCAACCAGGA
>CANFNO010000587.1 GCA_947447845.1 Burkholderiales bacterium
CAGCTTCTTTCTGGGTTGGCCTATCCTGCTGTTCCTGATGGCTGAGCGCCTGCGCAACTTGGGCCGATTCACCTTTGCCGACATCATTTCCTACCGCCTGGACCCGACGCTCATGCGCAGCATGGCCGCCGTGGGTGGCTTGATGGTGGTGTTCTTCTACCTGATCGTGCAGATGGTGGGTGCGGGCGAACTGATCCAGTTGCTTTTCGGACTTGAATACAACGTGGCTGTAGTCGTGGTCGGCGTGCTGATGATGGTGTATGTCACCTTCGGCGGCATGATTGCCACCACCTGGGTGCAGATCATCAAGGCCTCGCTGCTCCTGATTGGCGGCACGATCGTCGCCTTCCTGACGATGTCGCACTTTGATTTCAACTTTGGCACCTTGGCCGCACAAGCGGTTTCGGTACACAAGTTGGGCGCCAAGATCATGAGCCCTGGCACGTTGTTCGCTGACCCGGTCTCTACGCTGTCGTTGTCGCTGGGCGCGGTGTTCGGTCTGCTGGGTCTGCCCCACATCCTGATGCGCTTCTTCACCGTACCGAATGCCAAGGCAGCCCGCACCAGCGTGTTTGTGGCCAGTGGCTTCGTCGGTTACTTCTTTCTGCTGATCTGTATTCTGGGTCTGGGTGGCGTTGCCATCGTCGGCACCGATCCGCAATACTTTGTGGATGGCCAGTTGGGCGGCAAGCTGATTGGCGGCAACAACATGGTGGCCTTGCACCTGGCCAAAGCGACTGGCGGCAATCTGCTGCTGGGCTTCTTGTCTGCGGTCGCGTTTGCCACCATCCTGGCTGTTGTGTCGGGTTTGGCACTGGCTGGTGCCGCAGCGGTTTCGCATGATCTGTATGCCAACGTCTGGCGCAAGGGCCGCACCACAGAAAAGTCTGAGATGCGTGTCTCCAAGATTGCCACTTTGTGCATCGGCGCCGTGGCCATCGGTCTGGGCATCTTGTTCAAGGGCCAGAACATTGCGTTCCTGGTGGCGCTGGCTTTCGGCATTGCCGCCTCGTCCAACTTTCCGATTCTGTTGCTGTCCATGTACTGGCGTGGCCTAACTACCCGTGGCGCACTGGCGGGCGGTGTAGCAGGTCTGGTGTCGTCGGTCGGTCTGGTGATTTTGTCACCCGCAGTCTGGAAGCTGGTGCTGGGCAATCCGGCAGCCATCTTCCCGTACGACCACCCTGCCCTGTTCTCCATGCCGTGCGCCTTCCTGTTCGCATTCATCTTCTCGAAGCTGGATAACAGTGCGCGTGGCAATGCAGAGCGCGCCAAGTTTGACGCCCAGTTTGTGCGTTCGCAAACCGGTTTGGGTGCAGCGCAAGCCAGCGACCATTAAGTCGTTGCCGGGGTGACGCCTAGAATCGCGCTCACCCTGGCTACCTTGACCCCCCATGATTCAAGCATCTGACCGCAGCACGACGTCGCTGACCCAGCGTCTGGATTCGCTACGTGCGGGCCTGGACCTGATTGACCAGGGCTTCACCCTGATTGATGAAAACCTCCAGATCGTGGCCTGGAATCAGCCCTTTTTGGACCTGCTGGACTTTCCCAGCTCCATGGCCTATGTGGGTGCACCGTTTGAGAACTTCATGCGCTTTAATGCCGAGCGCGGTGAATACGGCGAGGGCGATATCGAGCCCCTGATTCGCCAGCGCATGGAAATGGCGCGTGCCTTTACGCCGCATGACTTTGAACGCATCCGCCCCAACGGCACCGTGTTGCGTGTATACGGCGTGCCGGTTCCCGGCCATGGCTTTGTGACCCTGTATTCAGACATCACCGAGCGGCACCGACAGCAGCGCCTGATACGCGACCAAACTCTGCTGCTCGAAGCGCGTGTGCAGGAGCGCACGCTGGCCTTAAGTGCCACCAACCAGGAATTGCGCCAGACGCTAGCCGAGAAGGAAGACATGTCGCGTTCGCTGCTTCAAAGCGAAGCCCGCATGCGCCTGATTTCCGATTCGATTCCGGCGCTGATTGCCTATTTCGACATCCACCGGAACTACCACTACGTGAACCGCGGCTACCACGACTGGTTTGGACTGGACACCACCCGACCCGAACACATCAGTGCCAAGGAATTTCTTGGCAATGCCACCTATGCGCAGATCAAGCCCAATATCGGCAAGGCGCTGGCTGGCGCAGCGGTGACCTTTGAATACGATGTGCACGCCATCGACGGCAGCACCAAAGTCGCCCGCACCACCCTCATCCCGGAGTTGCAAAGCGATGGCAACGTGGTGGGCTGCTTTGAGCTCACCTTTGACATCAGCGATGAACGCCGCTCGCACCAATTGCTGGCGCAAGCACAAAAGATGGAAGCGGTGGGGCAACTCACTGGCGGGCTGGCGCATGACTTCAACAACATTCTCACCGTCATTCTGGGTAACCTGACGGCGCTGTCCGAGCAGGCCAGTATCGAGCCACTGTTCGATGAATACATTGCACCGGCCATGGACGCGGCCCGACGGGGCTCGGAACTGATCAACGGCCTGTTGGGTTTTTCACGCAAGCAACCGCTCGAACCGCAGGTGGTGGACGTCAACACACAACTGCACCTGGTCGAACGCCTTGTGTGCCGCACTTTGCCCAGCACGTTAAGCCTCGAAATTCAAACCATGGCGACCCCGTTGATGGTGCGCATGAACCCGAATCAGTTCCAGAATGCGGTGCTCAACCTGATCTTGAATGCCCGCGATGCCAGCAATTCGCAGGGCCGGATTGTGGTCAGCTGCAAGGCGCAGACCTTTAACGCATCCGAAGCGCTGCCCTGGCATTTGCCTGCTGGAAACTATGTGCGAGTGGAGGTGCGTGACTTCGGTAGCGGCATGGACGAGACCACACGCTTGCGTGCCTTTGAGCCTTTTTTCACCACCAAGCCCATCGGGCAGGGCAGCGGTCTGGGCCTGTCCATGGTCTATGGCTTTGTGCGCCAGTCGGGCGGTGCCATCGACATTGACAGCGCCCCCGGGCATGGCACCTGCTTCAGCCTATTGCTGCCAGCCCTGGATGCACTTGCGTCGCAAGTCGCTGCAATAGATTCCCTGGCGGACCCGGCGCCTGCAAG
>CANFNO010000588.1 GCA_947447845.1 Burkholderiales bacterium
CGGCAGGATCAGGAGGAGGCCGAGGTCGTAGCCCGCGCCGGCGAGCGTGGCCGGATCACGGTGGCGACCAATATGGCAGGCCGTGGCACGGACATCCGTCTGGCGCCTGATGTTGCTGCGTTGGGTGGACTGCACGTGTTGTCTACCGTGCGCCATGACTCCACACGCATCGACCGCCAGTTGTTCGGCCGTTGTGGACGACAAGGGGACCCGGGCAGCTACCAGGTCATTGTGTCCTTGGAGGATGAGATTTTTCATGGTTTCTTTCTAAGCCATGCACGCTGGTTACGACGCATTTTTTCACAGGAGAACAAGCCACTGCCGGTCTGGTTGGGTCAGAAGATTGTGGGTTTTGCGCAAGGGGCTGCGGAACGTCACCACGGTGGCATCAGGCGTGATTTGCTGCGTGCTGATGATCAGCTAAGTGACATGCTGGCGTTTACCGGGCGCAGCGAGTAGGGCGCTGCTTATGGCATCATTGCTGCAAACATAAATGATATTAAGTGAAATATGGCTGAGGAAACCCACTACTTTCAAGACATAGCCAATGCCTACCCGGCACTTGGGAAAAAGATCGAGTTCTTTTGGGGAAACCAGGAACTCGTGGACTTGTTATATGAGCTTCAACACGACACGCGCAACCACACGCGGCAAGGCTTTCCGTTCGAAGTGCTCACCGCCCTGCACGAACTGGAGATAAAGCATAAAGAGCTGTATCCCCATCTCGACTACACGGGGGGAGGAAAGTGGAAATTAATCGGGCGTTGACCGACATCAAGCCGATCCAACGCTAACGTCTATTCTTCGACGTTGCACTCGTTGCGCAACAGCGCAAGCGCATCATTTAACGCGTAATCAAAGCCGCTGAGCAAGGTCGGGCGGGCTTCCTCACAAAAATCGTTCCAAAGCTTGGTGTAGCCGTCCTGGTGTTGAGCGGGCGCGTGAGCCTGAATGTATTGGTCGGCCATTTCCGCATGGAGTCCAGACTTGCGCAACTTGCGAATGAGTGACGCCGCAGCTTTTTCGGTAAGGATCGTCTTGGGCGCACTGCCTGCAGCAACGCATAGAAAAAGGGTCAGCAGCGAGCTGTCGTCGGTATGGCCACCGGTGACTTTGGCCCAGACCTTGGAGGCCGCACGGTCAAAGTCCTGCACTTCGCTCAGACCATCTTCCAGCCAGAAGTAGCGGCCCATGAAGGCCGGTGTTTTGTCAAACAGCTTGCGTACGGGCAGGCTGGCATCGAGAATTTTTGGAAGGTCAGAAAGCACCGATTGCAGCACCAACGCAACTGCCGGACGCAGTTCTGTGGGCAAGTCTTTGGGCAAAGCCAGGGGCAGGGTGGTCAGCGCTTTTTTGCGCCAGGCGGTGACCATTTTTTCAAATGCCACCCAGTCCGGCATGTCGGTTCGCTTGGCGGCGAGCACCAGCAATGCAGTACGGATGACGGCCTCCGCGTCCTTGCCGGCCTCTTCCAGTTCGTCCTCATTCAGACCCAGGCTATCGGCCAGCCAAACGGCGGCCTCCACCAGATGCGACACCTTGGCGCGCTGTGCCATTTCGGCTTGGTAATCAGGAAGAGTGCGTAGGCTCCACTTGGCAAGCAGAGGAATGTGCTCATCGCGAAAACCTCTCTGTTCGTTCATGCCGAAGTGGCTACTCTGCGGCATGGCAATCAGGGCTTTGAGCATGTCTGAGCCGGCTTTGGAGCGTGACATGAATGAGTTGTCACGCAGCAACTCGGCGGCAAGGCGTAAGTCACCGCCCGTCATATCTTCCAGGGACAGGCTTACCAGATTGACGATGCGATCCTTTGCCTTCTCCAATTCGGGGCGCAGGTATTCGCTGCCAAAGTAGCGTGCAATCTGCACCATGCCCTTGGGCGCGTCGGTGCAGATGGCGTCCAGCTTGTTTTGGTCGATGATGCCGTGTTGCACCCCATAGACCAGCGCTTTCTCAAAAAAGGGCTTCGCGTCAAATAGGGAAACCGTGTGCGCTGGAGCTGCGCTTTGTTGGGTCATGTTCGGGTCAGGCGCTGGTAACGGGGGCGAAATCAAATCGCCAATTCTTCATCGGAATCGCGTGCAGCAGGTGTGGCTTTGCCACGGTCGGTGTCGCCCGTTTCAACCCGGCCGTCATCTTCTTCCATCTCGTTTTCTTCGCCCAGTCCCATGTCGTGGGCGCGGGCCTTGGCGCGTAGCACCAGCAGGGTTTCAATGAACAAGTCCGGGTTCTTGTAGCGAAGAATCCAGGCCAGTTCCATCCAGTCCTGATCTGCAACCTCGTCCTGCTCTACGCGCGGGTTGGCATAGGCCGAGGCGTAGAGGGCAGATTCCGGCATTATTTCGCCGTCATCTTCTGACGCGTCGAAGTTACCGGTGCGTGCAAAGGCCTCAATGCGGTTCCACTTTTCGGTGAAGTAGTCGGCCAGCGCTTCGCTGCCGCCTTCCAACTCGCCGATGGCATTCAGAAAATCCAGCGGGTTAGCGTCATCCCGGAAGATCACGGAATTCATCATGCCGCGCAAATGGGTACGGGTAAGGTCCTTGTATTGCTTTTCCAGAACAACCGCCCGCGCAAACATGGCGGGTGTGACCAGCAAATTGATCACCGACTCCTTGGAGTTGTCGTATTCGCGAATCACAGCCAGGATGTCCTTTGGGGGCAATTGCTCCAGCACCACCAGCAGCGCATGGTCTCCCTCGGTGTCAGCCAACTCGACCAGGGCGAATTCGGCACCGCTGATGTCCCCTGCGGCAATCAGGCTTTGAGTTTTTTCAATCAGTGCGAGTTGGTTCATGAGTATGTTGCTCTTATGAGGTCAGTCTTTGCGGTCGAAGCCTTGCTCGACCATCCAGTCAGCACCCGCTTCTTCGCGGGCACGGGCGGCTCTTTCTTCCTCGGAGTCGAATTCATCGGCTTCTTCGTTGCCTTCCTCCTCGTCTTCGTCGCGCAGTTCATGGGGTCTGTGCTCGATTTTGCCGAACATGTATTCCAGCCCGGCGGCCACGGACATGAACCATTGGCCCATCGGTTGCTTGAGGATCACGACAGCCAGATCCTGTGCCCA
>CANFNO010000589.1 GCA_947447845.1 Burkholderiales bacterium
CGGCTCTTCACATGCCAGCGTTGCGCCAGAAGCTTACATCCGGGCATGCAAGTCGGTTCTTCCTCGTCTTCGTCGTCTTGAAGCCAGACCACGGCGTCAAATTCATTGAGCAGACGCTGCAGGCGCTCTGGAGCAGGCATGTCCGGATAGAACTCCCCGGCATTGCGGCCTTCGGCATCAAAGGGCGTGATCTTGGCACCGGGCAGTACGAAGTGGTAATTTTCATATTGGCCGGTGAAGCCATTTGGCACGGCCACGCGTTTTCCACTTAGCTGTGCGTGCACTGCCTCCGAGTAGTCAGCGTCTGGGTGTGACAGCGGTGCCACCATTAAGCTGAAGCTGGCATACACAGTGGCACATGCCAAGAGGCTGAGGTTGCGCGTCCAGCGCGCATTGAACAGCCCCAGAAACACGGCCAGAAGCCCCAGGCCTGCGACAAGCAAGGTGAGTTCACTCAGCAGGGGTGAACCCACATCCAGTTCGCCAATCACCCAGGCAATGCGTGCCAGCAGCACTAGCGCTGGGGCCATCAGCAGCAGAGAGGCAAACGACCAGACCCTGCCTATGCGTTGCCACAGCAGGGCCATGCCAATGGCCAAAGCCGGCATGGCGGGAATCACATAACGCTCGGACCGTTGGCTGGGAATGGTGAACACGATCAGCCAGACCAACAGCCAGGCAATCAACACTTTTTGGGCAGGCGTCAGACTGCGGTAGGTGACCATGCGTGCGCCGCGCTTCAGGATCAACCAGACAAAGCCCAGGCCAGTGAGTGCCAGCAATCCAGCATTGACCGGGTAGGCCAGCAGTTGTGTCCACATCGGGTAGGGCCCGTTCCAGGCGTTTTGCCAGTAACCCATGGGGTTAGACATCTTGCCGGCGTTCTCTGCCACGATGAACTCTTGCCAGACGGCTGCCGGGTCAGGGTCCAGTGCAAACCAAAGGGCAAAGATGCCC
Source organism: Burkholderiales bacterium (assembly GCA_947447845.1). The sequence goes on from CANFNO010000589.1 coordinate 958, forward strand.
ACACCTAGCAAAGCACTCCAGGTCACCCCTGCAGTGGTGCGCAACACAGTTTTCCAGTCGAATTTTGGTTCGCCCCAGAGAATCGCGCACCAGATTGCCGCGCTGGCTGGAGCCACCAAAGCAAAGGATTTGTAAGCCGCGCCCAGGCCCATGGCGATACCAAAGCCCGTATAGGCCAGTGCGCCCAACTGCGTCGGCGATGCGGACGAACCCGGCGCCGGGCCGCCCCAAGCCGGGTTAGCCCCCTGAGGGGGTAGAGAGCCACATGCAATGGGCGAACGTGGGGGCTCGTAAGAACCGGGCGTGAGGTCACGCAGGCGCAACCACAGCACCCACCACATCGGCAGCGCCAGCCAGAAGGTTTCGGGTGCCGAAGTCAGATAGACCCGGCCATAGCGAAAGGTGGAGAAATACAGCAGGTACAACACGGCGGCCAGGCAGGCGGTGCGCCGCTTGCCACTCATGCGCCAGGCAAAAAATGCCAGCAGGGCGGTGGTTGCAAAGGTATACAAAATCGAGGGCAGGCGCAGCGCCATCAGGTTCCAGTTCGCCCCCCAACCGCTAGCCACAATGGCTTGCCAGATCAGCAAGGGTGGCTTGGTGTTGCGCGTGCCGACCAACTCACTTTGCAATGGCAACCAGTGGCCCGACTCGGCTGTCATGCGGGCGATGTGGATGTAGACCATCTCATCGCCATTGGTCGGTGCGAAAGGACCACCCAGGCCAAAGAGGTATAGCGCAGCGGTCAGCAGCAACAAGGCAGGCCACAGCAAGGCAGGGCGAAGCACTTTGCGTAGAGTGGCCATGGGGCGCTTGCTTTAGCCGCGGTTCAGCGGCGCTTGAAGGTCCACTTGTCGTTTGCCAGGAAGTTACTCACACTGGCGACGACGATGGCAATGACGTTGGCGAGGCGGTAGTCCATACTGCCGGACAGCAACAAGGTCAGACCATACTGCAAGGCGCTGCCAAAACCGGAGGCGGCGGCATAGGTTATGAATTCGCGGCTCAGTTTGCCGGGGCCGGGGTGCATCGGGTCGATGTGCAGGATCAGCGCTTCAGCTTTGACCCGGTCCGACCAGGTCCAGAGCCGGTTCCAGGTGAAGTTGTTGATGGTGGCCACGGTAATGGCCAGGGCCAGCGAGGCGTAGGGCTTGCTGCCAGGCGGCTCGATGGCGGTGAACAGGTACTCATGCCCAAAGTGCAGCACGACCAGATTGACCACCGTGCCACTGGCGCCAACGATGCCGAACTTGATGTAGCGGAATTTTTCCAGCCAGCGCAGCAGGGCCAGCACACTGCGCTGAATAACGGAGGTATCGCTCATGAAGAGAGGGCAGTGCCCTGTAAAAAGTGCAGGGCCTGGTCCAGCACCGGGTCGGGCGCTATGCGCTTGAGGCACTGGTTGTCGCCATCGCAAAAGGTCAGGCGGTGGTTATAGGCCGAGAGGCAGGGGGAGCAGGCAATACCGCTTTCCAGCACGGCGTTGCGCGTGCCCAAAGGGCCGTAGAGCTTGCCGGTCTCGGGGCCGAAAAATACCATCGTCTGAATGGGGGTGAGTGTGGCGAAGTGACCGGGGCCACCGTCATTGGTGATCAGCAATTCCGAGGCATGGAACAGCATCAGCAGTTCGCGGATGCTGCGGGTGTAGCCGGTCAGGTCCAGACAGGCTTCACTCCTGATTTGCGCCAGCAGGTCTTTGGCCAGTTGGGCATCGTCTTTGAGGCCGATAAGGCCGACCGCGAAACCGGCGCCGCACAGTCCTTGCGCCACGCGCGCATAGTGGGCGGCGGGCCAGGCACGCTCGGGAAGAATGCCGCCGCCGGCATACATCAAAACCAGCTTGCGCGTGGCTGTGACCGGGTGATCAGTTTGCACCTTGGCGCGATAGGTCTGCAGTTCCGCAGGCATGAAGTCGACGCTGAGTTCCGTGTCCGTCGGCAATTCCCGAATGGGCGCTGCTTTGTTTCGCGGCGTGCTGCCAGCCGATTGCAGTGCATCCACCAGCGATAGAAATTGTTTGCTGATGTGCTGGTACGGGTTGTACGGAATGGCGTGGTTGATAAAGCTGCCGCGGTACAGGCCTTCCTGGGTGTGCGGGGTAAAGCCC
>CANFNO010000590.1 GCA_947447845.1 Burkholderiales bacterium
CCCTGGCTGTGGGCGCGCTCTTGGGCAGCTTGAACGGCTGGCTGATCACCGGCTTCAATTTGCCACCCATTGTGGTGACCCTGGGCACTTTGTCGGCCTACCGTGGCGCCATCTTTGTCGCCAGCAAGGGGGCCTGGATTTCGGACCAGGACATTCATCTGGCCATCAAGGGTTTGCCGCGCGAGGTCTGGTTGGGCCTGCCGGCGCTGGTGTGGTTTGCGTTGGTGGTGCTGGCTTTGGCTGCAGTGTTTTTGAATCTGCGCAAGGAGGGCCGCGAGATCTACGCACTGGGCGGCAACCCCCATGCGGCCACCTATGTGGGCATACGGGTGCCCTCGCGTCTGCGTCTGGTCTATACGCTGTCGGGCATGCTGGCTGGTTTGGCGGGCTTGCTGTGGGTGGGGCGCTATTCGATTGCCTATACCGAGCTTGCTGCTGGCTACGAGTTGACGGTGGTGGCAGCCTGCGTCATCGGCGGCGTCAGCATCGGTGGCGGTGTCGGCACGGTGCTGGGTGCTTCGCTGGGTGTGTTGTTCATCGGCGTGGTCAACGGGGCTTTGCCGGTGATACAGGTCTCGCCGTTCTGGCAGCAGGCCATCTCGGGTGCGGTAATCCTCATTTCGGTGGCAGTGAACGCGCGCTCTGAGCGGCGCGCCGGACGCCAGATTCTGGAACGTCAGGGAGCGGCCGCATGAACACGCTTGAACGCATGGCAAGCGCAGTGAAGGCCTGGAACAAACTATGAAAGTCTGGAAAGAATTATGAAAGCGTGGAACACGTGGGAACGCGTGCTGCTGGCACTTCTGGTCTTGCTGCTGGTCGTGTTTGGCATCAGCCAACCCGGCTTTATGAGTGTGGACACGCTGGCCGACAGCACCTTCAACTTCAGCGAGAAGGGCCTGTTGGCGCTGGCCATTGCCCTCTTGATTGTGTGTGGCGAAATTGATTTATCCATCGCCGCCACGCTGGCACTCAGTTCGCTGGCCATGGGCTATGCCATGCGCGCAGGCTTTGGGCCGTGGGGCATTGGTGCGGCGGCGCTGCTCACCGGTTGCGTGGCCGGTGCAGTGAACGGCTTGCTGGTCACGCGCTACAAGTTGCCGTCGATTGTGGTGACCATTGGCACGCTGTCGCTTTACCGGGGTCTGGCCCTGGTGGTGCTGGGTGACCAGTCCATCTCAGGCTATCCGGAAGTGTTCTCCACGCTGGGCAACTCCTATCTGGGGGAGGTGATTGGCGTGAAGTGGCTGGTCGTGCCCATTGAATTTGTGCTGCTGGTCATTGCTGCGCTGGCGGTGGGTCTGTTCCTGCACCGCACCATCATGGGCCGCCGCATTTACGCCATCGGCTCCAATCCAATCGCTGCGCGTTTCTCTGGCATTGAGGCCGACCGCTACCGCTTTGGCCTGTTTGTGTTTGCCGGGCTGATGGCCGCTGTGGCCGCCATTTTGCTGACCGGCCGCATTGGCAGCACGCGTCCCAACATTGCTATGGGCTGGGAGCTGGACGCCATCACCATGGTGATTCTGGGCGGCGTGGCGATTGAGGGTGGGCGCGGCAGCATTGTGGGCACCATGCTGGCCGTGTTGCTGCTGGGCCTGTTCACCTTTGGCATGGGCATGGCGAACGTCACCGGCATCGTGATGTCGATGGTGATCGGCATTCTGCTGATCGTCTCCATGGTCTTGCCGCGCCTGCTCAAACGCAAAGGAGTGCACGCATGAATTCCAACTCCGTCACTGAAAAAATCGCCTTTCGCATGTTTCTGTATCCCGGCCAAGTTGCCGAGTACAAACGCCGCCATGACGAGATCTGGCCTGAACTCAGCGCGTTGCTGAAGGACGCCGGAGTCAGCGACTACAGCATCTATCTCGACGAGGAAAACCATGTGCTGTTCGCCACGCTGCGTCGCCGCCTGGACCACACCATGGACGCCCTGCCGCAGCACCCGCTGATGAAAAAGTGGTGGACTTATATGGGCGACATCATGCGCGGCAACCCCGATGGCTCACCCGTGGTGGAGCCGCTGCCCTGCATGTTCCACCTGGACTAGACACTTTTGATGACGGACACAAAACTCGACCTGACCCTGGTCATCGACATCGGCAAGAGCAACGCCAAGTTGCTTTTGCTGGACGATAGTGGCGGGGTGATTGAGAGCCACAGCCGCGCAAACGCCAGCGTGACCAGCCCGCTGGGCTATCCAGCGCTGGACGTGCATGGCTTGCAGGCCTGGATGCAGGCCACGCTGCGTGCATCAGCCCATGCACTGCGATGCGGCAACGCCATCGCCTCCACCCATGGCGCAGCCTTTGTCGCGCTGGGTGATGAGGGACTGGCTTGGGAACCGCTGGACTATGAGTTTGAAGCCGTGGCCCTGACGGGTGCGGCCGATACCGCCTTTCGTGCCGCCAGTGACGACTTTCGCCAGACCCTATCGCCCGACTTGCCCGCTGGGCTGAATGCAGCGCGACAACTCCATTGGCTGCAGAACACCCAGCCTGATGCCTGGCGCCGCACGCGCACGCTGTTGCCCTATCCGCAATATTGGGCCTGGCTGCTCAGCGGCGTGGCCTTTAGCGAAGTGTCATCTCTGGGCTGCCACACGCATTTGTGGAGCCCGGTGGCGCAAGGCTTTTCCAGCCTGGCGCTCAGCAAAGGTTGGGCCGCCTTGTTCGCGCCCCTGCGCGGTGCCTGGGAAGTGCTGGGCACGCTGGGCGCTGAGCGTGGTGCCGCGTGGGGCTTGCCTGCAAAGTGCGTGGTGCATGTGGGCGTGCATGACAGTAACGCCTGCCTCGCCCGTTACTTCGACGGTGAAACCCTTGCTGACCAAAACTCGGAGGCGCTGACCATTGTTTCCTCCGGCACCTGGACGGTGCTGATGGCACCGGGCGCTTCGGCGGATGCTTTGGTTGCCGAGCGCGACATGCTGGGCAATGTGGATGTGACCGGGCGCATGACTCCCACTGCACGCTTTATGGGTGGGCGCGAATTTGCTGCGATTGCGAACGGTGCCGACCCGCAATCCGCCAGCATCGAAACCTTGCAGCAACTGGTTGCGAGC
>CANFNO010000591.1 GCA_947447845.1 Burkholderiales bacterium
CGCGGCGAATGTCCTGCACGGCAGCCATCGCATGCACCACGTCGCCCAGCGATGACAGCTTGACTATGAGGACACGCGGAACATGGGGGGACGCCAGGCTCAATGCGCGGCTTCCTCAAACTTGGCGTCTGGCTTGACGGTGCGCAGCAAGGCCAGCATGGCCGTTTGAATGCGCTCCAGCGCCTCGGGCGTGTGGCCTTCAAAGCGCAGCACCAGCACCGGTGTGGTGTTCGAGGCGCGCACCAGGCCAAAGCCGTCCGGCCAATCCACGCGCAAGCCGTCAATGGTGTTGATGACGGCAGGTGCGGCAAAGTCCACCTTGGCCACCAGTTGATCCACCAGACCATGGGCCTGGCCTTCGGCACACGCCACGTTGAGTTCGGGAGTCGAGAAGCTGGTGGGCAGTGCGTCCAGCACCACACCGGCATCGGGCCCGCGGCTGACGATTTCCAGCAGACGGCAACCCGAATAGGTGCCATCGTCAAAACCAAACCAACGCTCCTTGAAGAAGATGTGGCCGCTCATCTCGCCGCCCAGGGGCGAATCGATCTCGCGCATCTTGGCCTTGATCAGCGAGTGCCCGGTCTTGAACATCATGGGCACACCACCGGCCGCCTCAATGGCGGGCGCTAGGCGCTGCGAACACTTAACATCAAAAATAATGGTGCCACCCGGCACGCGCGACAACACGTCGCGGGCGAACAGCATCATTTGGCGGTCGGGGTAAATGTTGTTGCCCTGTTTGGTAACGATGCCCAAGCGGTCGCCGTCGCCATCAAAGGCCAGGCCGAGTTCGGCATCGCTGTTTTTCAGTGCGGCTATCAGGTCGCGCAGATTTTCGGGCTTGCTGGGGTCGGGGTGGTGGTTGGGGAAATTGCCATCCACTTCGCTGAACAGCTCGGTCACTTCGCAGCCGATGGCACGCAGGATGGCGGGTGCCGATGCACCGGCCACGCCATTGCCCGAGTCCACCACGATCTTCATGGGGCGCGCCAATTTGATGTCGCCCACAATGCGCGCCGTGTACGCCGCCAGCACGTCCACCTGCTTGCAACTGCCGCCGCTCGTTTTGGTCCAGCTATCGGTCTCCATCATGCGGCGCAGGCCTTGGATTTCATCGCCATAAATGGCCCGTCCGCCCATCACCATCTTGAAGCCGTTGTAGTCACGCGGGTTGTGGCTACCGGTGAGTTGAATACCGCTGGCACACAACGTGTTGGCAGCGAAGTACAACATCGGCGTGGTGACCATGCCCACATCGATCACCTGCACGCCCACATCCATCAGCCCGCGAATCAGCGCGGTGGATAGCGAGGGGCCGCTCAGGCGTCCATCGCGCCCCACTGCCACCGTGGTCTGCCCTTGCGCTATGGCGACGCTACCAAAGGCGCGGCCCAGGCCAAGCGCGATGTCTTCATTCAGGGTGGAGGGGACAATGCCCCGGATGTCGTAGGCCTTGAAAATGCTAGCGTTGAGTTGCATGCGAATCCTTGTTGCGGTGCCGCGCAGACGGCTTCTTGGTGTTGCGCACATTGTAGGTGCTGGTACGGTCAGGCAGATGTCCGGAAACGGCCAGTTTTAGCTGTGGGTCTGCGTATCATTCAGCCATGTCCTCCGCCGCCACGAGCCTTGATTCCGACGCTTGCTACCTCGCCCTCAAAACGCGCGATGCCCGCTTTGACGGCCGCTTTTTCACGGGTGTAACCAGCACCGGCATCTACTGCCGCCCGGTCTGCAAAGTGCGCACACCCAAGCAGGAAAACTGTTGCTTCTTCAGCCTGGCGGCCCAAGCGGAATCGCAGGGCTTTCGGCCCTGCCTGCGTTGCCGCCCGGAGGTGGCGCCATCCAGCAGCGCGGTTTGGTCCACCCAGGACGCCTCAGGCATCCTGGCGCAGCAGGCAACCAAGTTGCTGGACGCCTTGTTGCAGTCCGGCGAAACCTCCAGCGGCATGGCAACGCTGGCAGACAGACTGGGCGTGAGCGAACGCCACCTGCGTCGCATATTTGAGGCCCAGTGGGGCGTATCGCCCCTGCAATACCTGCAGACGCGCCGCCTGCTCAGCGCCAAGCACTTGCTGACCGACACGCAGTTGCCCATCACCCAGATTGCCACCCTTAGCGGCTTTGCCAGCCTAAGGCGTTTCAATGCGGCCTTTTTGCAGCACTACCGCTTGCAGCCACGCGCGCTGCGGCGGGAGGGTGCAGTCGGCGCGGCCAAACCCGACGGACAAACCGCACACGGCATTCGCCTGAAGGCCAGCTACCGCCCGCCCTATGACGTGGCGGCCATGTTGGCGTTTTTAAGCCAGCGGGCCGTTCCTCTGGTTGAAGCGGTAGACCTGCAGCAACTGAGCTACCAGCGTACTTTGGCGCTGGAATGGAACGGGCAGCGCTTGAGCGGCTGGATTCAGGCGCGCTTTGTGCCTGCCAATTGCGCGGTGGAATTTTTGATTAGCGAAAGCCTGACCCCGGCCTTGCCGCGCCTGATGGCCGACCTGCGCCAGCTGCTGGACTTGGACGCTGACCCGGCACCCATTGCCGCCTGCCTGGGCGAGCGCTTTGCCGGACTTGAAGGCCTGCGCGTGCCCGGCACACTGGATGGTTTTGAGTTGGCGGTGCGCGGTATTCTGGGCCAGCAGATTACGGTGGCAGCAGCGCGCACATTGGCCACCCGATTGGTGCATACGCTGGGTCAGCCGATACAGGCTCCCACGCCCTACCCGGCCTTGACGCATGTGTTTCCGTCGGCCGAAAAGCTTGCCCGCACATCTGCCAACCAACTCGGCGAACTCGGCATCGTCAAGCAACGTCAAGCCGCCATCCTCACCCTGGCACAAGCGCTGGTGTCTGGCAGCATCAGCCTGCGCCCTGGTGGAGATGTGGCAGCCACCACCGCCGCTCTGCAAGAGTTGCCCGGCATTGGCCCCTGGACGGCCAGCTACATCGCCATGCGGGCGCTGCGTTGGCCCGATGCGTTTCCGGCAGGCGACGTGTCGCTGCAGTCGGCACTGGGCGTGCGCCAACACAAGACACCTGCAGCCGAGGCCGAACGTTTGTC
>CANFNO010000592.1 GCA_947447845.1 Burkholderiales bacterium
CGTTACTAAAAACTCCAATTTGCATTGACTGATTGGGGTGTTGCGCTCAGCCGCAGGCTGCGCTTGCCACCGCGCTGAGATTCAAATGTCAAACTCCCAATGGCATATCCCATCAGGCCACCGGCTACTGTGTCTGAAAACCAGTGCTCGCGGCTTTGAACCCGACCCAAGCCACTGGTGGCTGCCAGCGCGTACAGCCAAGGGTTGTCATATTGCCGCGCAAACGGTGTGGCCAGCGCAAAGGCCAATGCCACGTGATTGGAAGAAAAACTGGATTGCATTGCTTCGCTGGTAAAACCGTTGAAGCGGCTGTTACCCATTTCATCCGCCGGACGCGCACGTCCTACTGCGAATTTGGTCAGTAAATTGCCGCCAATCGTATAAGCCGCTGCTGTGAGGGATGTCTTGGCTGTCGCAGCCGAATCATCACCTGCAATGCCGGTAAACAGCAAGCCGGTTCCCAGTGCCAAGGCATAGGGAACGCCATTGGCAATAGTTGCGGCGCGGACCCAGCTACCACCTTGGTGGTTCTTGGCCCATTGGTCTACGTTGTTGTCCAGCAAACTTGCGCCCAGGACAAGCGCGCCACCCCAGCCCCAAGTGGATGCAGGCACACCGGCAATCCCCTTGCCCAAGCCAGCGGCAGAGGTGCTGCCGTATTCCCACAGGTTTTGCGATGACTCAGGCTCCACGAAGGCATTTTTTTCGGCGCTACTAAAGCGGCTGGACGAACTCACTGGTAAGGAGTTGAGGCCCCAAGTTCGCGCGTCCCGTTGCCGCGTGAAATCAAACAGCGAGAAACTGCGATTCAGGCGCGCTCCACCGTCACGCGTCAGCGGGTTCCATACCAGATTGGCAATGCCAGGTGCCGACTTTGGCAACATCACATCAAACGGTACGGAAACGTAAATGCCCTTGTCAAAACTGCCCTCACCAAACTGCTGGGCCGACACATTGGTCTTGGTAGCCCAGGCGCCGATGGCAGTGCCATTGGCAAACACGCGCTTCATGTCCAATGTGGCACCCGTGTCGCCCGCCAGATACTGCCCGGCACTCAACTTCACCTGTAGGTCATTCCAGCCGGTGTCCCAATACACGGTGGCGTGCCCGGTGTTGACCGTATAGTCCCGAAAGCTCAGGTTTTGCGCAAAATCCCTTTGGCGCACATGGTTCACATCCACACCAAAGGCCAGCTTGCTTTGCCAGGGGCGGTATAGCCACTCGGCACCTACGCCGCCAAACATGTCTTCCAGCATGCCACCGTAGAGGCTTGCGTAATGGCCACCGCCGATATCTTGCACATGGGTGAGTTGCAGAATCGGCATGGTGACGCGTGAGGTGGTGACGTACTCACGGGCATAGGTACGCACTCGTGGCAAGTCGCTGGGAGCGTCGTATTTGAAGCCTTCGTAGTTATCGAGCATGCGCGCATTGAAATTGGCGCTTAGCCATGTGCGAGGTGTAAAGCGCTGCTCCAGTTTGGCCTGCAGGCCGAGCTCATAGAGCAAAAAACCATCGGGTCCACCCAGAATTTGAGCGTAACTTGGTCCCCACTCGCCAGTAAAACCAAAGTCGTTTGGTTTTCGATAGACCGGAGCCACTCTTTGCAAAGCAGTTGGCATGGTGCCGGGGTAAAGCTGTTGGGCCGGCAATTTCATAGACGGTGCTTGTGCCTGCGTGTGCTGACTAAGCCACTCTGCCCGGTCCACTTCAATGCGGGACATTGCCACACCGCGCATTTGCAGCTGAAACTCAAAGCGCTTCACGGAACCCGGCGCAAGATTATGCAAAACGCTGATGGCACGCTGCACCCGCTCTTGCACAAAAAGCGCGTCATCTGTTTCGGCATTCACAGTTAGCGTACCGAACTGCTGATCCAGTTCCAAAACGTGCCAACCCGTGTATTGACCCAGCGTCTGCGCTGCGGCGCTCCAGGATTGCGGCGAAAGATCTTTGACTGCGGCCGGTGCCGCTGAAGTGGTCTGTACACGGGGCAATGCTGGATCCAGCACTTTAGGTGCCTCCAGCCGGTCCAACGCGGCGTGCAGGGTAAGGGCAAAAGCCAGCCGGTCACCGCGCTCCCAAGATGCCTGTAAGTCCACATAGGGCGAATAGCGATATACCGCACCGAAGTTCAAGGGGCTGCTTGCGTTCAGATTGCTGCCAAAAGGCTCATTGTGGTAATTGTTGCCGTCCAACTCTGCTTTGAGAATCAGGCCCGATACCGGCGACTGCCATTGCACACCACCAAAAGGGGCTGCGTTTCCACGAAACATTCCATTGGTACTGACCACCCCGCCCTGGCCCACATCTGGCGCCTGTCGGGTCTTGAAACTTTCGCCCAAAAGTCCCAAAGGCGCCTCAATGCTCCCACGCGCCCCCAAATAGCCCCAGCCGAGGCCGGCACTGGCATCCCAATTACCCCAGCGCTTATTGGCGACTAGATACTCGCCAGAAAACAAACCCGTGCCGCCAATGTCCCTTAAACCAAGGGCGAGTTGAGGCAGCTGGTCAACCTCCTGTAAGAGCCGCAGTTTCAAGTCCAAAGACTTGTCCTTGTAGGTTTGCCCACCCGCAATGCTGGGGCCGTACAGTTTGTTGGCAATGTCAATATAGCGAAAGCCCGCCTCCAACCAATCTGTTGGCTGCAACATCACATTGAAACGGGTGTAAGGCCAACCACCAGAAATATTCAGGCGGATTTCGCCGGCCCGCTCCATGCGAGCCGATGGTGTCTGCAGCAAACCGATTTCGCCCCAATCACTCGCGCTCAGTTGCAGGTCGCGTGTTGGTCTTTGATAGGCCCATTCTTCTGACTGCGTGGCAGGTCTTCGAAAGGCCAAACCCAATTCAGGTAGCAATGCTTCAGCAGGGAGTTGCGTTGCCAATACGCGTGCCAAATTACCAGAAGTCGCTGGAGAAACTTTGGCAGTGCGTGCAGGTGCCCATATCCAAGCACCGGGTGCGGGTTCATCCTGGGCTTGTTCGTTCCAGGCTGCCACGCCAAAGCGCGCAGAGCGTCCGTCAGGCTGCGCTACCCATGCCCAATCAACCGA
>CANFNO010000593.1 GCA_947447845.1 Burkholderiales bacterium
CCCGGTGGCGTCGGCCCCATGACCATCACCATGCTGGTGCACAACACGATTGAAGCTGCCAAACGACACACCACGCAGGCCATAGTCTGACCTGTCGCCCCCGCATTCCCCCGTGTCGTAATCCCGACACCGCCAACAGGGCCAGTCTCGACAATCGATTCACCTCCCCCACCCCCCAATTGAAGGCTAGCTATGGCATTGAACCCGTCTCTGAATGAATTTGACCCCGAAATCGGCGCAGCCATCGCGGCCGAGGCGGCACGCCAGCAGGACCACCTGGAACTGATCGCCTCCGAGAATTACACCAGCGCCCGCGTGCTCGAAGCCCAGGGCAGCGTGCTGACCAACAAATACGCCGAGGGCTATCCCGGCAAGCGGTATTACGGCGGCTGCGAATTCGTCGATGTGGCCGAGCAACTCGCCATCGACCGCGCCAAGCAACTCTTCGGTGCCGACTGGGCCAATGTGCAACCGCATTCCGGCTCCAGCGCCAATTCCGCCGTATACATGGCCCTGATGCAACCCGGCGAAACCATTCTGGGCATGAGCCTGGCCCACGGCGGCCACCTGACGCACGGCGCCAAGGTCAGCTTCTCCGGCAAGATTTACCACTCCGAGCAATACGGCATTGACACCGCCACCGGCCTGATCGACTACGACGCGCTGGAAGCTCAAGCCATTGCGGTGAAGCCGAAGATGATCGTCGCCGGTTACTCTGCCTACAGCCGTCACCTGGACTTCGCCCGCTTCCGCGCCATCGCCGACAAGGTCGGCGCGTTATTGTGGGTGGACATGGCCCACTTCGCCGGTCTGGTGGCCGCCGGGCTCTACCCCAACCCGGTGCCCTACGCCGACGTGGTCACCACGACCACCCACAAGACCCTGCGCGGCCCGCGCGGCGGCATGATTCTGTGCCGCGCCAACCCGGACATTGAGAAGAAGCTCAACTCCATGGTCTTCCCCGGCACCCAGGGCGGCCCGCTGATGCACGTTATTGCAGCCAAGGCCGTGGCCTTTCTGGAAGCGCTGCAGCCCGAGTTCAAGACCTACCAGGCCCAAGTGATTGCCAACGCCCGCGCCATGGCCGCCGTGTTCATGGCCCGAGGCTATGACGTCATCTCCGGCGGCACCGACAACCACCTGATGCTGGTGAGCCTAGTGGCCAAAGGCCTGACGGGCAAGGACGCCGACGCTGCCCTGGGCCGCGCCCACATCACCGTCAACAAAAACGCGGTGCCAAACGACCCGCAGTCACCCTTTGTCACCAGCGGCATCCGCGTCGGCACACCGGCCATCACCACGCGTGGCTTTGGCGTCGCCGAGTGCGAGCAGGTGGCCACCGCCATGTGCGATGTGATGGATTGCATGGCCGCAAAAGGCGATGCATGCGACCTGGCCGCCGTCGAAAAAGACGTGGCCGGCCGCATCACCGCGCTGTGCCGCACCTTCCCGGCACCCGCCTGATTGTTCGTAAACTGAGCGCACCGACCAGAGCAAGCACACCATGGCACTTAGCGTTTTCGACCTGTTCAAGATTGGCATCGGGCCTTCTTCCTCCCACACCGTAGGGCCCATGAAGGCTGCGGCCCTCTTTGCCACGCGTATGGGCACGGAAGGATTCCTGGACCGCATCGCCCGGATCGAAGTGCGCATGTACGGCTCGCTGGGCGCCACCGGCAAGGGACACGGCACCGACAAAGCGGTGATGCTGGGCCTGGAAGGGCTGATGCCCGACACGATCGACCCCGACACGATTGAGCCGCGCCTCAAGCACATACGCCATGAGGGCAAGATTTTGCTGGCCGGTACGCATCCGCTGCCCTTCAGCGAAAAGAACGACCTCACCTTTTTGCGCCGCGAGGCTTTGCCCTATCACTCCAACGGCGTGAAGTTTGTCGCCTTTGCAGCGGACGGCACGGTGCTAAACGAACGGCGTTACTTCTCGGTCGGTGGCGGTTTTGTGGTGTCGCAGGAAGAGGCCGATTCGCCCATGAACGACCCCATCATCGTGTCCGACCCGACCAAGGTGAAGTACCCCTTCTCCAGCGGCGATGCCCTGCTGGGCATTTGCGCTGGCACCGGCCTCACGATCGCGCAAATCATGCGCGTCAACGAGCAGTCCTGGCGCACCGATGCCGAGGTGGACGCCGGGCTGGACCGCATCTGGGAGGCCATGCGCTCCTGCGTGCAGCGCGGCATTCGCACCGAAGGGCGCCTGCCCGGCAATTTGCTGGTGAAGCGCCGTGCACCTGAGCTACACCGCACGCTCAGCGCGAACCCAGAGCAGGGCCTGCGCGACCAACTCACGATTCTGGATTTCGTCAATGTCTACGCCATGGCGGTCAACGAAGAAAACGCCGCCGGTGGCCGCGTGGTCACCGCGCCCACCAATGGTGCAGCCGGCATCATTCCGGCGGTAATGCACTATTACCTGAACTTCATTTCAGGTGCGAATCAAAAAGGCCTGCGCGACTTCCTGCTCACCGCCGGAGCGGTGGGTCAGCTCTACAAGGAAAACGCCTCCATCAGCGGCGCCGAAGTCGGTTGCCAGGGCGAGGTCGGCGTGGCCTGCTCGATGGCAGCCGCCGGGCTCGCCGCCGTGATGGGTGGCACACCAGCCCAAGTGGAAAACGCCGCCGAAATCGGCATGGAACACAACCTGGGCCTGACCTGCGATCCCGTAGGCGGGCGGGTGCAAATCCCCTGCATCGAGCGCAACGCCATGGGTTCCATCAAGGCCCTGAACGCGGCGCGCATGGCCCTACGCGGCGATGGCACGCATTTTGTATCGCTGGATCAAGTCATCAAGACAATGCGCGATACCGGGCGTGACATGATGACAAAATACAAAGAGACTTCGCGCGGTGGTTTAGCCGTCAACGTAATCGAATGCTGATCAAATAAATATGAGCAACTTTTCTATCTTCTCTCTGGCCCGCAACGCCATGTCCTACCACGAGGACTGGCAGAAGCAGTGGCGCAGTCCGGCCCCTAAACGCGAGTACGACGCCATCATCGTCGGCGGAGGCGGCCACGGTCTGGCCACCGCTTACTA
>CANFNO010000594.1 GCA_947447845.1 Burkholderiales bacterium
AATGGTGGAAGCTGGCGCCCATGTCGGCCGCCGGTTGGCAGTCTCTGGAGGTGCTGGTGGGCGAGCGTGACCCGCATTGCCGTGGCGCCGTCATCCTGGGCCTGAACCAGCCAATACCGCATTTGGTGGACAGCTTCCGCAATGCCACCAACCCCATCGTCAAGGGCTTTATGGTGGGGCGCAGTTTGTGGATGGACGAGTCGCTCGCGTGGCTGCGCGGCGAAATCAATGACGCTACATTTATCAACAAAGTGGCCGCCAATTACACCGTGCTGGTGGACGCCTGGCGCAATCGCCGCAGTTTGGTTCGCGCGGTGTCTTAGGCAGTGAAACGGAGAACAAACCAATGACTACACAACGACTCACAACCGCACAGGCCATCGTCAAATACCTGGCCGCCCTGCGCGTGGAAATGGCCGATGGCAGCATCCAACCTTATTGCGCCGGTGTATTCGCCATCTTCGGCCACGGCAACGTAGTCGGTTTAGGCGAAGCCCTCTGGGCCGAGCGCGCCGCGCTGCCCACCTACCGTGCGCACAACGAACAAAGCATGGCCCATGCGGCAGTTGCATTTTCAAAGGCCAACCTGCGCCAGCGCATCATGGCGGTCAGCTCCAGCATCGGCCCAGGTGCCACCAACATGGTGACTGCTGCCGCCGTGGCGCACGTGAACCGCATTCCGGTCCTGCTGCTGCCCGGTGACACCTTTGCCTCGCGTGCGCCGGATCCGGTGTTGCAGCAGGTCGAAAGCTTTCAGCAGGGCGATGTCTCGGCCAACGATTGCTTCCGCCCGGTGACGCGTTACTTTGACCGCATCAGCCGCCCCGAGCAGTTGCTCACCGCCCTGCCGCGCGCCATTCAAGTGATGACGGATCCCGCCAGCTGCGGCCCGGTGTGTCTGGCCCTGCCGCAGGATGTGCAGGCCCATGCGCATGATTTCCCCAGCAGTTTCTTCGAGCCCGAAATCATCCGCTTCCGCCGTCCGCCTGCTGACGCCTTTGAGTTGAGCCGCGCGGTAGCCCTGCTGAAGAACGCCAAGCAACCCCTGATCGTGGCCGGTGGCGGTGTGCTGTACAGCCAGGCCAGCGACGGCTTGGCTGCGTTTGCTGCGAAGTTCGGCATTCCGGTGGTCGAGACGCACGGTGGCAAGAGCGCCATCCCTTGGGACCACCCCTTGAACCTGGGTGCTATTGGCGTGGACGGTGGCCCGGCTGCCAATTCCCTGGCACGCGATGCGGACTTGGTGTTTGCCGTAGGCACGCGCCTGCAGGACTTCACCACCGGCTCACACGCCCTGTTTGCCAAGGCCAAATTACTGAGCCTGAACGTGCAGCACTTTGACGCCGGCAAGTGGAGTGGTAGCGCCCTGGTGGCTGATGCCAAAGTCGGGCTGGAACAACTGACACCCGCTTTGGGCAGTTGGCAGGCCGACGCCGCCTGGACCGCCCGCGCCAAGCAGGAAGCGGCCGCCTGGGTGGATACGGTGACAAAACTGAGCCGCAACATTCCTGCCGCAAGCACGCTGCCGTATGACGCCGAAGTGATGGGCGCGGTGCGTGATTCGCTTAACGATTCCGGTGGCGACAGCGGCGCGCACGATGTGGCGGTGGGCGCCAGTGGCGGCCTGCCCGCCGAGATGCACAAAATCTGGCGCGCCTCCAAGCCGGGCAACTACCACATGGAATACGGCTACTCCTGCATGGGCTACGAAATTGCCGGTGCGGTGGGCGTGAAGATGGCCCGGCCCGATCAGGAAGTGATCGTCTTCATCGGCGATGGCTCCTACATGATGGCCAATTCGGAAATCGCCACCTCGGTGTTGCTGGGAAAGAAGCTCATCGTCGTGGTGCTGGACAACGGCGGCTTTGGTTGCATCGAGCGCCTGCAAAGCGCCACCGGCAACGCCAGCCATAACAATATGCTGGCAGGTTGCGTGGGCGAGAGTGGCGAGGTACGCCCGATTGACTTCGCCATGCACGCCGCAGCCATGGGTGCGGACGCGGTGCATGTGAAAGACCTGCCCGAACTCAAGAGCGCGATGGTGAAAGCCCGTGCCGCCAAACGCACCCAGGTGCTGGTGATCGACACCACCCACACCCGCACCACGCAAGAGGGCGGCTGCTGGTGGGAAGTAGGCATTCCCGAAGTGTCCGCGCGCCCCGATGTCAATAAGGCCTATGCCGGATTTCTTGCCGCCAGGACTGACCAGCGCGTATAGGCGCGTTTAGATCGCGCCTGCAACGCTAGTAATCAACACCCCAACAAACCTTTTATTTCTAAGAGAACTGCTATGACCTGGAACGTACAAATCGGTATCAACCCCCTGTCCTGGATGAACGACGACCTGCCCTCACTGGGCGGCGAAACTCCGCTGGAATTGGCTCTGCGCGAAGGCAAAGAAATCGGCTACGAAGGCTTTGAGTTGGGCAACAAATTTCCCAAGGACGGCCCCGGCCTGAAAGCCAAGCTCGACGAGTTCGGCCTGGCTTGCGTGTCGGGCTGGTACTCTGGTTTTCTGGCCGAAGTAGAACCCGGCCAAAGCAATGCCGACGCAGTTGCCGCTGAGATCGAACGCTGCAAGGCGCACCTGAGCAAGCTGCAATACAACGGCGTCAAAGTCGTGGTGTATGGCGAATGCGCGGGCACCGTGCAAGGCCAGATCGACACGCCCGTTTCCAAGCGCCCCACCTTCGCAAGCGATGCGTTGTGGCAAGGCTATGCCGAGCGCCTGAACGCGTTTGGCGAGCACCTGATCAATACCTATGGCATCAAGCTGGCATACCACCACCACATGGGCGCTTATGTGGAGTCCCCCGCCGATGTGGACAAGCTAATGGCCCTGACCGACCCGGCCAAGGTGTTCCTGCTGTTTGACACCGGCCACGCCTACTTTGGTGGCGCTGCCAACCCCGTCACTCTGCTGGAAAAGCATGTGAAGCGCGTTGTGCATGTGCACTGCAAGGACGTGCGCGCCTCGGTCATCGCACAGGCCCGCAACGACAGCTGGAGCTTTTTGAATGGCGTGATCAACGGCACCTTCACCGTGCC
>CANFNO010000595.1 GCA_947447845.1 Burkholderiales bacterium
CTAAATAGTTGCAAGTCCGGCACGTCCCACAAAGGTGCAAGTGTCTGCAAATGCTGCAGTGAGCGGTCGCTGTCATTTTCAAACTGCGGGTTGCCCCTCCATGCCAGGCCGACGCGTAAAGTGCTTTTGCCAGGCAATTGGCCCGCCCATTGCGCTTGCAGCGCAGCGTCAGCGCGCAGATAGGGGATTTGAGCGGGTACCGTATCCAGGCGCGCACTCAGGTGATAGGGCGCGCTCATCAGAGGGGTCCAATAATCAAAGTGCATGGGAGGCAATGCTTCGTCGAAGCTGCATACGGCGTCCAGTCCATCGAGGCTGTGCATTAAGCGCGTGAGCGCGGGGTGGCACAGCAATGTGATGTGGGCAGCTCCCATGTGCTTTAGCAACGGAATGTAGCGGCAGAATTGGATCATGTCGCCATGCCCTGCTTCATATGTCACCAACAGCGACCGGTCATTCAAGCTTTCACCCTGCCAGCGTGGAAATGCCAACTGCTTTTCCATAGCCCGGTACCAGTCGCGTGCTTCAAACAGAGCCCAGCCTTCTTCGAAATTTTGCTGACGCAACTGAAGATAGGCCAGATTAAATTGCGCCCGCCTATTCGATGGATCCAGCGCTATGGCGTGGCGCAAACAGGTCTCTGCTATTTCGTCTTGCTTTAGATTCAGATTGAGCGCGCCCAGGTTGGACCAGACTGCGCTGGACGCAGGCTCCAATGCCAACGCGGCCCCGTAACAGGCCTCTGCTTCTGCATGGCGCTTCAGCTTAGCCAGTAGGGCACCCAGGTTCAAGTGCACGGTGGCGTTGTCGGGGGCAAGTTCCAATGCTACGCGGTAGTGGCTTTGGGCCTCAGCGCAGGCGCCAATTTGATCCAACACATAAGCCAGGTTTCCATGGGCTTCGGCAAATTGCGCATCAAAGCCTATGGCTTGCCTGAAGGCTTGTTCAGCCGCCTGCAGTTCGCCAGCTTGAAGATGCTGCTCGCCCCGACGGAAATGCGCCAGAGCGTCATCGTCGGCAGGGTCCTCCATGGCGACGAGCGCTGCGACCTAGGCTTCGCGGCGCAGGGCAGGGAACAGGATGATGTCGCGGATGCTTGCGCTGTCGGTCAACAACATCATCAGGCGGTCAATGCCAATGCCGCAGCCGCCTGTGGGGGGCATGCCGTACTCCAGCGCGCGCACAAAGTCGTGGTCGTAATACATGGCTTCGTCGTCTCCTGCCTCCTTGGCATCCACCTGCGCGAGGAAGCGCGCTGCCTGATCTTCGGCGTCGTTCAACTCGCTAAACCCGTTGCCGAACTCGCGCCCAGTGATGTAGAGCTCAAAGCGCTCGGTTACGCCGGGTTTGTTATCGCTCGCACGGGCCAATGGCGAAATCTCCACCGGGTGCTCGCAGATGAAGGTGGGATTCCAGAGTTTGTCTTCCACCGTCTCTTCGAAATACATCACCTGCAAGCTAGCCAGGCTGCGTGTGGACAGGTGATGCTTGGCCTCGGTGTGGCCCAGCTTGCGCAGCGCGTTGATCAGCCATTGGGTGTCGTTCACTCCGTCGCCAGCGTCGGTGTACTTGGCAATGGCCTCCATGATCGTCAGGCGCTCAAAGGGTTTGGCCAGATCCACCGGCTTGCCGCCGTAGGTGAGTTGCAGCGAGTCACCGGCCTTGATGGCCGCATCGCGCACCAGCGATTCAGTAAATGCCATCAGGTCGTTGTAGTTCCAGTAGGCCGCGTAGAACTCCATCATCGTGAATTCGGGGTTGTGGCGCACCGAGATGCCTTCGTTGCGGAAGTTGCGATTGATCTCAAACACGCGGTCAAAGCCACCGACGATCAGGCGCTTGAGGTACAGCTCCGGCGCTATGCGCAAGAACATCTGCTGGTCCAACGCGTTGTGGTGGGTGGTGAACGGCTTGGCGTTTGCTCCACCGGGAATCGGGTGCAGCATCGGTGTTTCCACTTCCAGAAAGCCGTGCTGCACCATGAAGTCGCGGATGCCGCTAACAGCCTTGCTGCGCGCCACAAAGCGTTTGCGGGTCGCCTCATCCGTCATGAGGTCGATATAGCGTTGGCGGTACTTCACTTCCTGGTCGTTGATGCCGTGGAACTTGTCCGGCATGGGGCGCAGGCTCTTGGTCAACAGGCGCACGCTGCTGGCATGGATGGACAACTCGCCGGTGCGGGTCTTGAACACCACACCTTCGGCTGCCACGATGTCACCCAAATCCCAATGTTTGAAGGCCGCGTACAAGTCGGCGCCCACGTCCTCACCTTTGACGTAGATCTGGATACGGCCGCCGCTTGTGCCGAACGAGGCGTCCTGCAACGTGCAGAAGCTGGCCTTGCCCATGATGCGCTTGAGCATCATGCGTCCAGCCACTTTCACAGTGACCTTCATACCTTCCAGGATTTCGGTCGAGTGCGAGTCATACTCAGCGAACAGCTGTTCGGCTTTGTGCGTAGGCTGGTAGTCGTTGGGGAAGGCAACGCCTTTGCCTTCTTGTTGCGCCTGGCGCAGGGCCTTGAGCTTTTCACGCCGCTCCAGAATCAGCTGGTTCTCGTCTTGGGGTGCTGGTGTGGGTGTGGCGGCGATGATTTCAGACATGGATGGCTTGTATTGAGTAGAGTCGTAACAGGGGGCGTAACCCTCGATTCTAAGAGGGCGGCCATCGCCAGGACTCGGGCTATGATTCTTCTTGCTTCAAACCATCCCGAACATGCTCTACCAAATCGTTTCTCTGCTGCTGGAAGTCACTGCTGGCCTGTTCACAGGTGTCTGTTTGTTGCGCCTTTACATGCAGCTCCAGCGCATACCGATGTCGGCGCGCTCTGGTAACCCTATGGGCCCATTCATGTTCGCGATGACCGATTGGCTGGTGCTGCCGTTGCGTCGTGTTTTGCCCGCCATGGGGCGTTGGGATACGGCGAGTCTCGCGGCGGCCTTTCTGACGCAAATGGCGCTTTTTGGCGTTCAGTGGTTGATGTTGGGTGGCGGGGCAGGCTGGATTAGCGTGCCGGTGCTGGCGCTGTTTGGCATTGCCCGCATGAC
>CANFNO010000596.1 GCA_947447845.1 Burkholderiales bacterium
ACTGGTGACCGTTGTCCAGGGTCACGCGAAAGCGCGTGTCTGGCAGCACTTCGTTGACAACGCCCATCATTTCAATCAGTTCTTCTTTAGCCATGGTTAGATCCTTAAGCTCTCTATTATCGTACGTTTACTGGGTGCGTGTGGTGGCATGTACCCAATCGATGCCTTGGGCCAACGCATAGTGGGCTGCGGCATCGTGTGTGAGGAAGTCATCGCAGAAGCGCATGACACGGTCGGTGGAGGCGCTACCGCTTCCGCTGGCAATGGAAACCTGGGCTCCAAAGCGGCCGCTGGTGAGCGGCTGTGGGCAGGCCGCAATGCGGTATTTGCCCATGGTTACGGGGGACAGTAGCGAAAAATTATTATTCTGAATCATTAAAAAAACACATTTGAAATACAGTCGCACGGGTCGCTGGCAGGGACTTCGTGCAGAAAAAAAGGGGAGAAATAACCGCTGGGCCGTGAGATTGCTGTGCGGTGCGCTTTGAAATTGCTAAACGGACGACCTCTCTGCCAGGGGCCGGTGCAGCGTTGCGGGTGATGAATTGCCTAAGGGGCAAACCGCATATGTGCACAGTCAGTTCGCATGAAGCGACCGACTAATGTAACACGGTTACCAAAAGATGTGGAAAATAGCGCTCTATGAAGAAACTCTGCATTCTCGAAAACGACGATTTGTCTCCTGAAATCGCGCCACTTTACAAACGCTACGGTGCCATGTTTGAACGCCTGTTCCGCGACGCTGGCGCTACGGACTGGCAGTTTGATGTGTTCCACACTCCGGCGCTCGAATACCCGCAATCCTTTGACAACTATGACGCCGTGTTGCTCACGGGCAGCAAGGCTGACTCGTTTTCGGATGAGCCTTGGGTTGTGGAGTTACGCCGCCGCGTTTCCGAACTACTGGATCAGAAAAAGAAGCTGCTGGGCATTTGCTTTGGCCATCAGCTCATCGCAATTTGTCTGGGTGCCAAAGTCGGGCGCGCGCCACAAGGTTGGGGCGTCGGGCGCATGTCTTACGACTGGCATGCAGCCGAGTTGCCACTGGCACCTGAAGACAACAAGATGTCTTTGCTGGTAAGCCATCGTGATCAAGTGTTGGAGTTGCCTGAAAACGCTGTTCTGCTGGCTAGCAATGCGCATTGCCCGGTTGCCGGTTATGCCGTGGGCGAGGAAGTGTTCTGCGTCCAGGGACATCCCGAATTCGTGGAAGAGTACAGCGCCTTCTTGATGGGTAAGCGCCGTGAAATCCTGGGGGAGGACTTATATGGCGCGGGTGTCAAAAGCCTCGCGCATGGTCATGACGGTATCGACGTGGCTCGCATGATGAAAGCATTTGTCGAAGCCGCATGATTTAGGCCGGGCTGCGCAACACCTGCGCGAGTTCGTCTGCGTCAATCGAACGCGCCGCACCAAAACCAGCCACTTGTCGCGCGCCCGTCACTTCAATGGCGACAAAACGGAAGTCGCCAAGTTGCGTCATGTATTCAACATCCGGAAAACGCGTCAGATAGGCAGCACGTGCAGCGGTCCAAGGCGCACTGTCTACTTTCAGCACGCTGGCTACGCCGTCTAGCGTAACGCGTGGCAGGGCGTGTACCGGCTCATAGGCTACCTCCGCCTGCATCACCATCAGGGAGACCCTTGGTACGCGCTCCAGGTTGCGTGCATGCGCCGCTAATCCACTGACATGGATAACCACGGCACCGGTGCCGCCATCGATGGCAAACGGCACCATCGAGACAAAGGCTTGTCCGACTTCATCCAGGGTACCGAGTGCAGCCACGCGTTGCGTGTTCAGCAGGGTGCGCAAGGCAAGTGTCAGGCGGGATTCGTGGGTCATGTTTGCGGGCTTTTTCCGAAGTACAGGGCAAACGCAGTTATAGCCCACGACCGGCGAATGATCTGCAGAAATCCCCATGCTGCCGCTCTAAAAGACAAACCCCCGGGCAAGTGCTGCGACGGGGGTTGGACTTTGCAATGCCGACCTTTGTGAGGTGGGGCTGCGCAAACTGGGCTTGTGGCGGGTCTTGCTTTGTTTTTGCTGCGGATAACAGATGCATTAAATATACGGTCGCTGCGCTGGCAGTAAGTTGCGTTGTTGCGCAGATAGGTTCTATATTTGGCATACTCTGCTAATATTTTTGAAATATGGAACATTTGCATGACGCTAGATCGCTATGACAGGCAAATTCTGGAAATTCTACAAACCGATGGCCGCATCAACAATCAGGAACTGGCCGACCGCATAGGGCTGTCGCCTTCACCTTGTCTTCGCCGGGTTCGGGCACTTGAGGAATCTGGCCTGATAGTGGGCTACCGTGCCTTGCTTGACGCGCGAAAATTGGGACTGACGCTGATGGCATTGGTTCATATCTCTATGGACTTGCACACGCCAGAGCGCTTTGCCAACTTTGAAGGTTCAGTGAGCGTGCTACCCGAAGTGCTGGAATGCCTGTTGATCACGGGTCAGGATGCCGACTATCAGCTCAAAGTGGTTGTGCGTGATATGGACCACTATCAAACCCTGCTTTTGGACAAACTTACCCGCATTACTGGCGTGACCGGCGTGCACAGCAGCTTTGTCTTGAGGCGCGTGGTTGATAAGACTGCGTTGCCCCTTGGCTAAAACAAAAAAGTTGCCTTTCACATGTGCCTGATTGCCTGGAACTGGCAGCCCGACAGCGAAACGCCATTGCTTCTATTGGCGAACCGTGATGAGTTTTATGCGCGTCCGACACTACCCATGCACTGGTGGGACGGTGGTCAGGTTCTTGCTGGTAAAGACTTGCAAGCCGGCGGTACTTGGCTTGGTATAGGCCGCAATGGTCTCGTAGCGGCACTAACAAACCATCGTAGTCAGACCAATGACCCCGAAGCAAAGCAATCGCGTGGGGCGCTGGTAAGTGATTTTCTACAAGGAAATACGACGGCGCCAGACTATCTGGCGGCGCTGACATTGCGCGCGGACGATTACAACCCCTTTAACCTGATCGTCTTTGACGGCTTGCATTTCATGGGATTTGAGAGCCGCAACAAACGCGTA
>CANFNO010000597.1 GCA_947447845.1 Burkholderiales bacterium
GCGGTGTATGTGAATGCCGGCATCCAATTGGGCAATTTGCACAGCCTGTCGGATGTCGCAAGCCCGGCCTTGCTGGGTTCGTTTGCGCTGCTGGGCTTGTTTCCAGTGGTGGTGCGCCGCATCTGGCGCCACCTGGAGCGGCGTCAGGTTTACAAACCATGGCGTGGCGCAAAGCCCAAAAAGTTTGACCGCAATCTGGTGGTTATTGGTGCCGGTGCCGGAGGGCTGGTATCGGCCTATATTGCCGCCGCAGTCAAAGCCAAGGTCACCCTGGTGGAAGCCCACAAAATGGGTGGCGACTGCCTCAACTATGGCTGCGTGCCCAGCAAGGCGCTGATTCGCACGGCCAAGCTGGCGCAGCAGATGCGTAGCGCAAATACCTATGGCCTGAGCGCTACCCAACCCAAATTCGATTTCAGACTGCTGATGCAGCGCATTGAGCAGGTGGTGGCCGACATTGCCCCGCATGACAGTGTCGAGCGCTACACCGCGCTCGGCGTGGATGTGGTGCAGGGCCACGCAAAAACAATCAACCCCTGGACGGTGGAGATAGCGCTTAAGGGCGGTGGCACGCAGCGCCTTAGCACCCGCGCCATCGTGATTGCCGCCGGGGCACAGCCGGTGGTGCCCGCGCTGCCGGGTTTGACGGAGGTGGGCTACCTGACCAGCGACACCCTGTGGGCGCATCTGACCACGTTGGATACCTTGCCAAAACGTTGGGTGGTGCTGGGCGGCGGACCGATTGGCTGTGAGCTGGCGCAGGCTTTTGCACGCCTGGGTGCAGACGTGACGCAAGTCGAGATGGCGCCCCGGTTGCTGCTGCGCGAGGATGATGAAGTTTCCAGCTTCGCCCAGGCGGCTCTGGAGGCAGACGGTGTGCAGGTGCTCACCGGGCATCAGGCCTTGCGCTGCGAAATGTCGGGCGACACCAAGGTGTTGGTGCTGCTGCACCAGGGCCAGGAAGTGCGCATGCCGTTCGACCAACTGCTGTGCGCGGTGGGGCGTTCCGCTCGGTTGACGGGCTACGGCCTTGAAGAGTTGGGCATCGACACCGACAAGACGGTGCTGACCGATGACACGCTACAAACCTTGTACCCCAACATCTATGCCGCCGGTGACGTGGCTGGCCCCTACCAGTTCACGCATGTGGCAGCACACCAGGCCTGGTATGCCACGGTGAACGCCTTGTTTGGCGACTTCAAACGTTTTCGGGTGCGCTACAAGGCCATCCCGCAGGCCACTTTTATCGATCCCGAAATAGCCCGCGTCGGCCTTAACGAGCGCGAGGCGCGAGCCCAGGGCATCGCCTATGAAGTCACGCACTTTGACCTGGGCGAGCTGGACCGCGCCATTGCCGACAGTGCCACACGCGGCTTCGTCAAGGTGCTCACAGTTCCCGGCAAAGACCGGATTCTTGGCGCCACGATTGTGGGTGCGCAGGCACCCGAACTACTGGCCGAATATGTGCTCGCTATGCAGCACGGCTTGGGCCTGGGAAAAATTCTGGGCACCGTGCACAGCTACCCCACCATGGCCGAGGCCAACAAATACGCCGCTGGCAATTGGCGCCGCGCCCACCAACCAGAGGCCTTGCTGCGCTGGGTACAAAAATTTCATGATTGGAGACGGGGATGAGCCCAGCAAGGCAGTTGCTGCTTTTGGGCGCGGGGCATGCCCATGTGCATGTGTTGTCGAACATGGCCCAGTCGCCTTGGGCGGGTGCCCAGGTGACGCTGATTGCGCCCTATGACCGCCAGCTCTATTCCGGCATGGTGCCCGGCTTTGTAGCGGGCCATTACGCGCTGGAAGACTGTGTGATTCCGCTGGAACCGCTGGTGCGTCGCAGTGGCATCCGTTGGATTCAGCGCAGCGTACGCGCCATGGAGGCGACCACGCAGACCGTGACGCTCGATGATGGCAGCGTGCTGCACTATGACTGGCTGTCGATCAACACCGGCCCGGTGCAGGACCGTGCGCTGATCGAGCAGTCCATACCGGGCGCGCGTGAACATGCGCTGTTTATCCGCCCGATCGAGGCCTTTGGTGCGCTCTGGCCGCAGGTCGTCGAGATGGCTGAATCCAAACCCTTGCGCATCGCTGTGGTCGGCGCCGGGGCAGCGGGTATGGAATTGGCCATGGCGGTGCGCAAGCGTCTGCCCCAAGCAGCCGTCACGCTGCTATGCGGCAACACACCGCTGGGCGCGGGCTATTCCGAAGGCGTGCAGGCACGCATCAAAGCCGCGCTGGTTCGCCGCAAGATCACCCTGCTGCCTGACAACGCCGCCGGCATTCGACTGGGCGAAGTGGTGCTGGCCAGTGGTGCTACGCTGGCTTGCGACGTGCCCATCATCGCCACCGGCGCACAGGCTCCGGCATGGTTGCTGGCCAGTGGTTTGGTGCTGGACCTGCAGGGCTTTGTAGCCGTGGACGCCTGCCAGCGCTCCACCAGCCATCCGCAGGTATTTGCCGCCGGGGATATCAGCACCCGCGCAGACCGCACGCTGGCACGCAGCGGCGTGTATGCGGTACGCGCCGGGCCGGTGCTGGCCATGAATCTGGCGGCAGCAATCGCCAGCCAGCCGCTGACGGAACACCAGCCACCCGACAGGACGCTGAACCTCCTATCATGCGGCGACCGCTATGCGATTGCCAGCTGGGGCAAGCACAGCGCGGAGGGCCGCTGGGTCTGGTGGCTGAAGGACTGGATTGACCGCCGCTTTCTAAAACGATACCGCGAGGCTGCAACATGAACACAACATCTGAAACATCTGCTGCGCAAATGCCGCTACGTCGCGTAGACCAGTTGCTTGCGCACTATGCCCTGAGCCACCAGCATCCCACCAATGAGCGCATCCACTACACCGCCATTCCCTGCATCATGCTGAGTCTGGTGGGCTTGCTGTATGCCGCAAGCCCCCTGCTGGCACTGGTGTTTCTGGGTTCCAGCCTGCTGTATTACTGGCGCCTGTCCACGGTGTTTCTGGTCACCATGGTCGCCGTGACCGTGGTCATGCTGGCCATCATCGCCACGCTCAACGCCAAACAC
>CANFNO010000598.1 GCA_947447845.1 Burkholderiales bacterium
CCCCCTTTGAATTCGAATATGCAAATGACGAACCCGTTGCCAAAGCGTCTGGGGTGGCTGTTGGCATTGGTATTTGCCTTGCACGCGCTACTGGGTGCGAATCTGGGCCTGTCGGTGGATGAGGCCCATTACGCCCTCTATGCCGCGCATCCCGCCCTGAGCTATTTCGACCACCCACCCCTGGTGGGCTGGGCGCAGTGGCCTTTGGTTGCGCTGGGTGCGCCGACTGTGCTTTTGCGTCTGGTGCCGGGCCTGTTGTGGTTGGGCACCGTGCTGCTGGTACACCGGTTGACACTGCGGATCACAGTGGCTTCGGAGTCTGCGAATTTGCAGACCTCGAATGCACAGGCCGAACAATCCGCCTTCTGGGCCGTGGTGGCACTGTTACTTGCACCGCTGTTGCACATCTTGGGCATAGGCCTGTTGCCCGATACCTTGCTGATGTTCTGGTCGGTGGCCTTGATGCTGCAGACCTTGCACCTGATGGAGCGCGCGCAGGCCGACCGTCTTGCGCAATGGCTGCTGCTAGGTGCCTTGCTGGGTTTGGCGGGATTGAGCAAATACACCGCCATATTTACCGCACTAGCCGTGGCCCTGTGCCTGCTTTCAGCGCACGGTTTCGCAGTGCTTCGTAGGCCGGGCTTGTGGCTGGCTGTTCTGCTGGCATTGTTGCTGGTCAGCCCTGTGGCCATTTGGAATGCGCAGAACCAATGGGTGTCCTTTGTTTATCAGGCCAAGCATGGCGCGGGCAGCAGTTGGCAGGCTGTGCATCTGCTGCGTTTTCTGCTGGTGCAGATGCTGGCTTTTGGACCTCTGCTCTGGTGGGGTTGGGCTGGCGCGCGTGCAGTGGAGAAATCGCAGCGCGTCTTTCTGGGTTTCTTTGCTATTCCATTTGCGGTGCTGGCTTATTTGTCGGGTGGTGGCTCCAGCCTGCCGCACTGGACGGCACCGGCTTGGGTCGCACTGGCTCCTTTTGCGGGGATCGGGTTGGCACGCACCTGGGCCTCGGGCAAGCAGTTCAAAGTGCAGGCCTTGGTGCTGTTGCAAGCGTTGGCTTGCGTGGCGCTGCCCGCCATCATGGTGAGTGCCGGTATGCCGTTTATGGAGGGCAAGACGGCCAGCCTGGAATCCAGCGATGCGCCCAACCCATTTGCCGATCTGCATGGTTGGGACGCTGCCGGTGCGCGTGCCAAGTCGCTCGCTGCGCAGCAGGGTTTGGATGCCGTGGCCGTGCAGAACTGGACGCTGGCAAGCCGCATCGGTTGGTATGCGCGGCCGCTCAAGGTGCATGTGCTGGAAGACCGCTTTGACCAGTTCGACCTGTGGGCCGGCAAGCTGGCAGTGGGTGGCAGCGCGCTGTTGGTGGATTGGTCGCAATTGCCCTACGAAACGCCTCTGGGTGCGCACGGTTTCACCCAGTGCAGCAAACTGGATCATCTGGAAGTTCAGCGCTTCGGCTATGCGGTATCCAGATTCGATTTCTATGCCTGCAGCGGTTGGTCGGGTCAGCCCGAACCGCGCCTGAAATCTGCCTCGGCCAAGCCGCCTGTTCCCGTGGCAACGCCGGCCGGGCCAAGCCAAAAATAATGAGTATGCCCCCCCACTCGCACCGTTCACACCACTCACAGCGCGCACTTTGCAGCGCTCGGCGAAGCACCTGAAATGCGCTCGCCCTTTGCCCTCTTTTCTCTGCGCCTCTGGCTGCTGCCGCTGCTGATCTTTGTGCTGTCCGCACCGCTGTGGCTGCATGTCTGGGAGCCAGGCATGTTTGTGTTTTTGAATCAGTTGTGCCTGCCCGTGGCGGCCCCCGTCTGGACTGGCTTGTCCTTGCTGGGCAATGGCTGGGGCATTCTGGGAATCACCGCACCGCTCTTGCTGCGCGCGCCGCGCCTGATGTGGGCCTGGATCTGTGCCGCTCCATTTGCCATTCTGTTTGCGCGCATGGGCAAAGGGTTTTTGGTCAGCCCGCGTCCCGCTGCTGAGGTGGACAACGCCCAGATGCGCATCGTCGGCGAGGTGCTGCACAACGTGTCCATGCCCTCAGGCCACACCACCACTGCCTTTGCCGTAGCCAGTGCGATCTACTTTGCATTAACGCCCGCGCAGCGCAAGCGGCACTGGTGGATATTGCTGCTGGCGCTGGGCACCGGCCTGTCGCGTATTGCTGTGGGTGCGCATTGGCCGGGCGATGTGGCGGCGGGTATCAGCCTGGGGTTGCTGGCCGGTCTGTTGGGCAATGTGCTGCTGGCGACGGTACCCGAGCGCTGTTTTGCACCCACGCATTGGGCCTTGCGACTGATCGCGTTGCTGGTGATTGCGGGGGTTTACTTTTTGGTGACGGACGAACTGGATTTTGCGGAAAACAAACCCGTTCAGCTCTTGCTGGCCGGTGTCGGGCTGGTCTCGGTTTTGGCCTTTGCCAAGCGCAGCGCCAGTGCGCTCAAGGCTTCATAGGCCGCACCAGCCTTTGCATCCCACTGCGTGACCGCTTCGGCTTGTCGCGCAATCGCGGCCACATCGCCGCGCGCTGCCGGACCGGTGAGTGCCCCAGCCGGACCTAGCCGGGTGATATTGGCCACCGCATTGTTTAGCAGTGAAGTTCGCAGCCCGGGTATTAAATCCTGCGGCACACCCGTTGCGAGCCAGGCGTCTTCGGCCACGCTTTGGATCACAGGCAGGAAGTTGGTGGCGAATACGGCTGCGGCGTGGTAGAGCAATTTGTCCTGGCTGGCGACTTCAAAACAGCGGGCCTCAATGGTGGTGAAGGCGGCGTGCAGCACGGCAACGGCCGACGCATCCCCCTCCAGCGCGCAGGCGGTGCCGGGGAACTGTTGCACGGCAACTTCAGACGACGCAAAACTCAGAATGCAGTGCGCGCTGGCGTTGTGCCAGCCCAAGTCAGACAAAGGCGAAAGAAGCTTGGAGCTTTGCGCGCCGCTGCAATGGAAGGCGATGGGCCCCTGCGTTGTAGGCTTGGCAACTGCATTGGCCAGGAGTGTGGGCCGCAAAGCGCTCTGCTCCGTAAAAGGCGTAGCCTGCGCAGCG
>CANFNO010000599.1 GCA_947447845.1 Burkholderiales bacterium
ACCAAAGAGCGTGGACTGCGAAACTTTGGCATGTGCAAGCCTGAGGGCTACCGAAAGGCGCTGCGCCTGATGAAACTGGCCGAAAAATTCAAGCTGCCAGTGTTCACCTTTGTCGACACGCCCGGTGCTTATCCGGGTATAGATGCCGAGGAGCGTGGCCAGTCCGAGGCCATTGGCCGCAATATTTTCGAGATGGCCCAACTCGAGGTGCCCATCATCACCACCATCATCGGGGAGGGTGGATCGGGCGGAGCTCTGGCCATTTCGGTGGCCGACCAACTCATCATGCTGCAGTACTCGATTTACTCGGTGATCAGCCCTGAGGGTTGCGCCTCGATCCTCTGGAAGACTTCGGAGCGGGCCCAGGATGCCGCCGACGCTCTGGGTATTACCGCGCACCGCCTCAAGGCTCTGGGCGTGATTGACAAGATCGTTAACGAACCTGTGGGTGGCGCGCATCGGGATACCAAGCAGGCTGCCGCTTTTCTGAAGCGCGCCCTGGCAGATGCTTACCGGCAGTTGGCTGACCTGAAGGTCAAGGAACTGGTGGATCGCCGCTATGACCGCCTCCAAAGCTACGGTCGCTTTACCGACACCAAAGCCAACGCCAAATAATTCCATTTCAAAATCAACCGTGCACTTTGTCAGCCCGCCTTGCTGTGCGTTTCGCACTGTCTGCAGAGGGCTTTCGCGTTCACGGCCGATGTAGCAATGGAATGACGCATTCGCCATGACGCAGTCGCTTGCCGAGGCGATGCGGGCATTCAAGCCAGTGCTGCCATTGGCTGTAGCATTGAGCGGTGGAGCGGATTCCAGTGCGCTGCTAGTGCAGTGCGCGCGGCGCTGGCCTGGGCAGGTGCATGCCCTGCATATCAACCACGGCCTTCAGGCTGCAGCGGTCGGGTTTCAGCAGCAGTGCCAAAGCCTTTGCGCATCCCTGGGTGTGCCATTGCGGGTCAAAACCGTGCAGGCTGGTCACGCCAGCGGACAGAGTCCGGAAGATGCCGCCCGCATCGCGCGCTACCAGGGTCTTTTGGAACTGGCCCAAGGCGATGCGGGGCAGCCCGCTTTGCACGCAATTGCGTTGGCGCAGCATGCCGATGACCAGGTGGAAACCTTGCTGCTCGCACTGAGTCGCGGCGCCGGCATGGCGGGTTTGAGCGCCATGCCAGCGCAATGGAAGCGGGGCGGCATTCAGTTTTACCGTCCTCTTCTGGAGGTGGCAGGCTCCGATATCCGCGACTGGCTGGGCGAGGAGCAAATTGACTACGTAGTCGATCCCAGCAATGTCGACGAGCGCTACACGCGCAACCGCATTCGCGCCCAAGTTGTCCCGGCACTACAGGCCGCGTTCCCGCACTTTCGCGACACTTTTGCGCGCAGTGCGTCCCATGCGGCGCAGGCGCAAGCCTTGCTGGATGAAATTGCAGAGCAGGACATGGCGCAGGTATTGCGTGAGTGCGATGGCTTGCCCTTGCTCAAGGCGCTGAAACTGCTGAGCGAACCCCGCCAGGGCAATGCCTTGCGCTACTGGCTGAAATCCGGCTATGGCGTGATTCCCAGCGCCGCTCAGTTGCGGGAACTGCAGGCCCAAATCGCCGCCTGCGCCACGCGAGGGCACAGCATCCACATCAAGGTCGGCATTGGCTTTGTTGAACGCAAGGGCGC
This sequence comes from Burkholderiales bacterium, assembly GCA_947447845.1. The sequence continues at coordinate 1,669 of CANFNO010000599.1, forward strand.
TGTACTCGCTTGGTACAATCCCATGGTTTTGCCCAACAGAAAATGATTCCATGGCTTTGATTGTTCATAAATACGGCGGCACTTCGATGGGTTCTACGGAACGTATTCGCAATGTCGCCAAACGCGTTGCCAAATGGGCGCGCGCGGGTCACCAAATGGTGGTGGTCCCTTCCGCCATGAGCGGAGAAACCAATCGCTTGCTTGGCTTGGCCAAAGAATTGGCTCCCACGAAACCGGACGACGCCTATGCGCGTGAGCTCGATATGCTGGCTGCAACCGGTGAGCAGGTTTCCAGCGCTTTGTTAGCCATCGCGCTACAAGCCGAAGGGCTTGAGTCGGTTAGCTACGCCGGTTGGCAGGTTCCCATTCGCACCGACAGGTCCTATACAAAGGCCCGCATTGAGTCGATAGACGATGCGCGCGTGCGTTCCGATCTGGACGCGGGCAGGGTGGTCATCGTCACTGGCTTCCAGGGTCTGGACGACGCCGGCAACATCACCACGCTCGGTCGTGGTGGTTCGGACACTTCCGCCGTTGCCGTCGCGGCGGCCATGAAGGCCGCCGAATGCCTGATCTACACCGATGTGGATGGCGTTTACACCACTGACCCGCGCGTGGTGCCTGACGCACGCCGCCTGAAAACCGTGAGCTTTGAGGAGATGCTGGAAATGGCATCCATGGGCTCCAAAGTGCTGCAGATTCGCTCGGTCGAATTTGCCGGCAAGTACAAAGTTCCCTTGCGCGTGCTGAGCAGCTTCACGCCCTGGGACATAGACATCAACGAAGAGGCCGCATCCGGCACCCTGATCACCTTTGAGGAAGACGAACATATGGAACAAGCCGTTGTTTCCGGCATTGCATTCAACCGCGATGAAGCCAAAATTTCTATTTTGGGCGTGCCCGACACCCCCGGAATTGCCTACCAAATCCTGGGTGTGATTGCCGATGCCAATATTGATGTGGATGTGATCATTCAAAACGTCAGCAAGGAAGGCAAGACTGACTTCAGCTTTACCTGCAACCGGGGCGACTTTGCCAAGGCGGTGGATTTGCTCAAGACTCAGGTGCTACCCAAACTGGGCGCCAAGGAAGTGCTGGGTGACACCAAGATTTGCAAGGTATCCATCGTGGGCATTGGCATGCGTAGTCATGTGGGCATTGCCAGCAAGATGTTCCGTGTGCTGAGCGAAGAAGGCATCAACATCCAGATGATCTCCACATCTGAAATCAAGACATCTGTTGTTATCGACGAGAAGTACATGGAATTGGCCGTGCGCGCCTTGCACAAGGCATTTGACCTTGACCAGACCATTGCCTGAGAACCAGACCAAAGTCGTGCGATAATTTGCTCTGCCAGGAAACGTGACCGAGTG
>CANFNO010000600.1 GCA_947447845.1 Burkholderiales bacterium
AGGTCTGTTCCATATGCGCAGAAAGTGCCTGGGCCCGGTCGCCTACGGCGAAATCAGCCCCGACGTTTTTGCAAATCTGGTTGGCCGCATGGATGCACACCGACATGGGTGGTGCGCTGTCATCGCGCATGTATTGGTGGCGAATGCCTTGCACCAGATCGGCGGGAAAACGCCAGTGCGCAAGCAGCATGGCGCCCACCTCGGACTGGTCAATGCCTGTGATCTCCATCAGGGCCCTGTGCAAGGACACTTCGTGCCAAAGTCCAAATTCCATGGCTTTGCGGAACTGCGCCGGCATAACTTGCGCCAGCACCACTTTGCCAAAGTCGTGCAGCAGTCCGCCAATAAAGAAATCATTGGCATCGATCGCCGGGAAGCGCAATCCCAACTGCCGCGTGATGGCAGCCGCGGCCAACGAGTGGTGCAGATAGGCCTTGCTATCCAGAACGGCATGGCCTTGATCAGGCGCCAGACTGAGGGCGGCAATCCCCAGGGCCAGGTTTTTGATCGTGTTGAACCCCAAAAACACCACCGCATGATCGATCGAGGTAATCTGCCTGGGCAAGCTGTAATAGGCCGAATTGACCACACGCAGCACCTTGATCGTGACGATGGGGTCGCGCTGGATAACGTCCACCAGATCGCGCGGCGCGCTGGTGCTGTCGCGTGCCAACTTCAGGATGTTTTGCACGCTCACGGGAAAGGCCTGAATGCGGTCAATCGCATCCAGCAACTCTTTTGCAAATTCAGCGCTCAGTGTGTTCATTCAGACAGCTTCATTAAGCTTGGGCAACCAGACACAGAAACGGGTGCCAATGCCAGGCTCGCTGGTGACTGTGATTTCTCCACCATGCTGCTTCACGATGTCGTAGGTGATGGACAGACCCAGCCCCGTGCCTTTGCCCACCGGCTTGGTGGTAAAGAATGGCTCGAATATCCGGTGCAAATGTTCGGGCGCAATACCGGCTCCGGTGTCCTCGACACTGATCCACACCCGGTCAGCTTCCACGCCGCTGGACAGGGTGATGCGCCCCTTGTTCTCGATAGACTGCACGGCGTTCATGAGCAGGTTCAAAAACACCTGATTGATCTGGGCGGGGTTGCAGTACACCAGCGGCAACTGGGCATAGTTCTTGACGATTTCGGCCTTGCCATTTAACTCATTGCGGACCACATTCAGCGTGCTTTCCAAGCCAGCCATCAAGTCAGTCTCCTGCCACTGATGGCTGTCCACACGGGAGAAATCTTTCAGGTCTTGCACGATGTGTTTGACGCGGACCAGTCCGTCAACGGATTCCTTCAGGAGCTTTGGAATGTCTTCCTTTAAAAAGGCCACATCGGCCATGACACGGGCGTCTCTCAACGCTTGATTTGGCAACAGATCGGGACGTTCGCGGGCCTGCTCCTCGTAGGCATGGACCAAACCCAGCAGATCCTGCACATAGCGTGACAGGGAACTCAGGTTGGAGCTCACAAAACCGAGCGGGTTATTTATCTCGTGGGCGACCCCGGCAGCCAGTTGGCCCACCGCAGCCATCTTCTCGGACTGCAATAGCTGGCCTTGGGACTGTGCGAGTTGCCGGTTGGCGGCTTTGAGTTCGGTATTCGTGACCAATAGGGCCGCTTGCGCCTGTTGGCGCTCCCGCAGACTGTCCAGCAAACTGCGCCGAACCCCGAGAAGTCCCAACATGCCCAGAAGCCAGATGCAAAAGCTGCCGCCGAGGTTGGTCATCAGTTGGCTGCGCAGGGCGTCCCGGTAGGGCTTCCAGGGTATTGATGCGCTGATGCCTCCGCGCACATCGCCCACTTGGTAGCCCTGTTTCGCATGGCACTTGATGCAAGCGGGCTCGGTGACCAAGGGTCGCATCAGGCGAAAGTAGGTCTGTCCCTCGATCTCATCAAGTGCCGCGCTATCTTTTTCCCCGCGCTGAAAGGACTGCAGTGCCTGCGACTCCCACGCATCGGCGGCATTGGCCGCACGCAAGGGTGTGAGACTGGTGATGTGGCCGCGCGAGCCGTTCTCTTTGTTTCCTATCTCGTGGGCCTGCCGGTTCATGTAGGCCGGGTTGATCAAGGTGAGAAGGCGTCCTGAGGGCGTCACGACATCGCGCTCTTGCGAGTCCGCCAGATCCGGATTGGGCGGCGTCTGATCGGTCACCGGAACATAGATGCCACCATGCATGGACGCCCAGCGGCGATAGATCACATCCTTATGCAGGCTCTCTTCGGCCGAGGCCCTGGCGCTGCCCCAGGTGGCTGAATACGTTTGCCAGGCAGACCAGCACGCAAGCAACAGCAGCACAGCAGTCCAACACAGGCCCAGCCACCGGAAACCGCGATGGATTTTGCGATCTTCGACTGGTTCAGAGTGGTTCGTCATCGCTAGGTGCTTGCTTTTTGCTGACTGTACTCGCCTGCCAAGTGTGAAAACGTATTTCAAACCCCATGGGTAAGAAAAGTTGCGCGATTGGTTAGCATGGGCAGTTACAAACACTTCCAGTCCCGATGCAGCATTACCGCCAGTGGAGCGCAGCCTTTGCGTCCTATTTCACCATCATGGGTCTTTGGACCGCGTTCGGCCCCGGCGCGATCATGGCCTCAAACCCCGGGGCAGCGCCATTGGCTTTGGCGGCGATTACGCTGGCCTACTTTGTCGCAACGCCGTTTGTGCGCGCGGTCTGGACCCGCTTTGGCTTTGCCAGGACCATTGTCTTCATGGGCGGCGGCGTAGCGGCAAGCTTGTGCACTGCGGCCATCGCACCGCAGTGGATGGCCTGGTGCGTACCGATGGCCTTTTTCTTTGGCTCGGGCTCATATACGCTGTGTGAAACCAAGATGCTGGAAGACCTGGCGCAGGCGGGACAGGGACACGCCTTCGGGCGGGCACGCAAATGGGGGTCGTTTGGTTTTCTGGCGGCCGCCTCGTTGGGCGGTGCGGTCTTTTCGTTGGGCAGTGTGGGGCGCTCCTTCACCGTGTTGCTGGCTCTGTGTGCGCTGACCTATTTCGCGTGCTGTGTTGCACTGGCAC
>CANFNO010000601.1 GCA_947447845.1 Burkholderiales bacterium
AATATGCGCTCGAGCAACACGGTCTGAAGTTCGCTGCGCGTGCCATGCCGACGCATGCCATCAGTGCCTCAGGTGCGGCGCTGCGCATCGGCAAGCAGGACATTTCCGGCGATGGTGCAATGGCAGCCGACGGGGCGTTGTTTCCGGATTTCCGCCAACGCATGATGCGATACGCCGGTGTGTTCCATTCGGTCATGGGCATGACACCGCCACGCCTATCGCTGACACGCTGGTCCGAAAGATTTGACCTGTTACGCCTAGGCTTGCGGATTCGGTTGTTGGGCAAAAAGCAAATGCGTGAGTTGCTGCGCATTGGCGGCATGAATGCCTATGACCTGCTGGACGACAACTTCACCGGCGACCTGCTCAAAGGCGCTCTGGCCTTTGATGCCACGCTAGGTGCCGAATACGGCCCACGCTCGCCGGGCACAGTGCTCACCTGGCTGTATCGCCTGGCCGGTGAACATGCCACCGGCACGCTGGGTTTGGCACAACCCGCCGGGGGCATGGGCGCGTTTTCTGATGCCTTGGCCGCAGCCTGCACGAAGGCCGGGGTTGAAATACGCCTGAGTGCACCGGTGCAGCGCATCCTGGTAGCCAACGACCATGCCATTGGCGTGCGTCTGGTTAGTGGCGAAGAGATTTCTGCGAGCACGGTGATTTCAAGCGCTGACTTGCGCACCACCTTTTTCAAGCTGCTGGGCACCGAGCATCTGGACACCGGCTTTGTGCGGCGGGTCGATCACTTCCGCGCACGCGGATTGGTCGCAAAGTTGCACCTGGCCCTGCGCGCACAGCCTGTATTCAAGGGCGTGGACGAAGCAGCTTTGCGCGGGCGCTTGCTGATCAGCCCCAGCATGGACTACCTGGAACTGGCCTTCAACCCGTCCAAATACCGCGAGGTGCCAGCCGATCCCGCCATGGAGATCACCCTGCCCTCGCTCAACGACAAAACCCTTGCACCGCCAGGCCAGCACGTGCTCTCGGCGTTGCTGCAGTTTGTGCCGTATGACCTGGGTCCCGATCCGGCGGCAGCCCGTGCCGCTTTGCTGGAAAACACTCTGGCCACTTTGGAACGTCACGCGCCCGGAATCCGCGAACTGGTAATCGCTGCGGAGTTGCTTACACCGTCCGATCTGGAGCGTGAGTTTGGTCTGGCCGGTGGCCACTGGCACCAAGGAGCGCTCAGCTTTGACCAGTTTTTTGTCAACCGCCCGGTTCCACAGAGCCAGCAATATCAGAGCCCTTTGCCAGGCCTGTTTATGTGTGGTGCAGCCTGCCATCCCGGCGGCAGCGTGATGGGTTTTGCAGGACGCAACGCAGCGCGCGCCGTGCTGGCGCAGGGAGTCTGAAATGCGATTCGAAAAAATGCAGCAGGCATCGCAGGCGCACTATCGCCGCCCTTTGCTGAACACCCCATTTTTTGAAGCCAGCAAACCCTGGATTCAAAACGACACCTTCATTGCCTGGGCTGGCTACAGCACGCCAGACGTCTACTCCTACACCGAGCACGAATATTTTTCGATTCGCAACACCTGCTCGGTGTTTGACCTGACGCCAATGATCAAGTACCGCATTGCCGGGCCGGATGCCGAGCGCTACCTCAACCGGGTCGTCACCTGCGATGTACGCAAGCTCAAGGTGGACCGCGTCATCTACACGCTGTGGTGCAACGACGAAGGGCATGTTATCGATGACGGCACCGTCTTCCGCTTCGGACCGCAAGAGTTCCGGGTGTGCAGTGCCGAGCGGCAACTTGATTGGTTTTTGGACTGTGCCATTGGCTTTGACGTGGAGATTTCAGAAGTCACGGCCGACATTGCCGCCTTGGCGGTGCAGGGTCCAACATCCTTTGCGGTGCTGACTGCTGCGGGTTTTCAGGGGCTGGAAAAACTGACTGCCATGGGCATATCGCACCACCGCTGGGAGGGCTTTGACGTCGTCATTTCTCGCACCGGTTTTACTGGCGACCTGGGCTACGAAATATGGATTGCCCCCGAAGGTGCAACCACGCTTTGGAACCGGGTTATGGAGGCCGGTCACATTCGCGGCATCACCCCCATCGGCTACCAGGCGCTGGAGATGGCGCGCATCGAAGCAGGGTTCATCTTGCCCCATGTGGACTTCATTTCCTGCAACCACACGATCCGGTTGGGGCGTGAAAGCTCACCTTGGGAATTGAATCTGGACTGGACCGTTGCGCTAGAAAAGGGCCACTTCAATGGCAGGCGTGCGCTGCTGGCTGAGAAGGCGCGCGGCATCCGGCGCAAGTTGGTCGGGCTGGAACTGGATGGCAACAAACCAGCACACGGCTCGCTGGTCTATGCCGATCGGGAAAACACAAAACAGGTAGGTGAAATTACCGCCGCACTGTGGTCGCCTACCCTCAAGCGCAACATCGCCATCGCCAAGATAGATGCGCCCTATTACGACAGCACGGCTTCCCTTTGGGTGGACCTGTACCTGAACCGCGAGTTGCAATGGGAGCGGCGCAATGTGCGCAGCTGGATTGTGGAGCGGCCGTTTTATTTTCCGGCGCGGCGCCGCGCGACACCGCCGCCCCTGCGCTAAGCGTTACCCACAGCAAGCCGTGATGCCAACCCAACCCGTTTATTTCCAGAACCTGCCCGCATCAGGTGATGCGGCCGTGCGCACGGCGCTTGCATCCTGCAAGCCAGGCTATGCCCTGCCACGCTACTTCTACACCGACGCCGACCTGTTTGCCTATGACATGCGCCACTTCGTATTGGCGCATTGGCACTGCGTGGGGCATGTCAGCATGGCGCCAAATCCCGGAGACTTTTTCACGGCTGAACTTGCAGGTGAGTCTTTCATTATTTCCCGGGGTGAAGACCACGCACTGCACGCGCTACTCAATGTTTGCCGCCACCGTGGCTCGCGGGTCTGCACCGAGACTCAGGGTCACTCTGTCAACGGAAAATTTGTCTGTCCCTACCATGCCTGGACCTACGACAGCGCCGGTGCGCTGCTGAGCGCTCGCATGGCAGCCGATGACTTGCGCCG
>CANFNO010000602.1 GCA_947447845.1 Burkholderiales bacterium
TCCACCTTGCCACCGATGAGTTGCGCGTATTCGCGCCAGGCCACAGCCTGCCCGTCCGGGAACAGCAACTCGCCATCCACAGCGCAGGCCAACTGCAACCCGCGCAACAACCAGACCACCTGACCGGCAGTGCCCATATCCGGCACCGCGATGAGCAAGTCCAGATCCGAGCCGTCGCGCACGCAAGGCAGACCGGTCAATTGCTGCCAACCGTAGGAGCCATAAACCCGCGTCGGCGCGTGCAGCACCGCCAGGTGATGCAGGAAGTTTTGCAGAGGCGCTGCGTCTGCTGGGCCTAACAGGCCCGGTTTGAGCAAAGGGAATTCGTCGACGCGTTCAATGTCTTCTGCCACCACGTCCAACGCCAGTTTGCGCCGCTCCCATTGCAGCGGTGCGGGCAGGCCCAGGCTGATGCTGTGCGGGCTTTCAGGTACGCGCTGGCGGCAAACGACCCATGGCAATTGCGCCGTGTGCCAATGCGCAAGAATGCTGTGCGCCTGCGCATCCCAAGCACGTGCGCGCACCTGCAGCCAAGCAGCCTCGGTCAGCCACACCAGTTGATTGCGATGCGGTGCACGCATGAAAACTTCCTGCGCTTACGCTGCTGCCAGCACGCGCTGCGTCACCTCAGCCGACAGCTTGCGCCCACCGCGCTCGGCACCCAGAGCCGCACGTTGGTCGGAGATGCCACTGTCAGCCAGCGCCGCCACCAGACTGGCCTGCAGGTCGCCTCGCCACAGCGTCGCAATGCCACCCATGGCCACATAGTTTTCGACGCCTGGCGCAAACACCGGGTTCGACAGCGACAGGGCTTCGAGCACGTCCTCGGCAATCTTGGTGACCCTTGACATGGCAGGCAGGCGCATGACGCGAATCTCGGCCTCGGGCAGCGCGTGGCAGGTGTCAGCCATCAGACCCGAGGTGATGAAGCCGCCCGACAAGGCCTGGTCGTACACCAGCGCAATGACCCGGTGGCCGCTGCGCCGTGCCAAGTCCACACAGCAGCCCATGTGCGCCATGTAGCGGTTGATGCACAGCAACTCGTCGCGATGGCGCAGGCGCTGGCCTTGCGTGTCCACCAGCAGCAGGATGGGTCGGCCAGGGTGGTGTTGCACCGTGTCCAGAATCACTTTGGCTTGCGCCAGCGCGGTCTCCACTCCGATGGCGGCGTGGTCAGTGGTGCCAACTACGGCCAGTGTCTGGCCTTGCAATTGCGCCGTGCCGCTGAGCACATCACGCTTGCGTTCAATCGTGTGTGCTTCGCCAAACAGCGCTTGCACCAATGCTTGCCAGTTCATACGAGCTCCATTGCGCTGTCGTTCAACAGGTGCTGCATTTGCTCTGCCTCCATATCCGTCACTTGCTCGGGATGTTCCACACCCAAACGCTGCCAAATTTCCAGTGCGTCATGGCAACCGCCGAAACGCTCAATGCGTTCGGTCAGCAGGGCATGCTCGGCGAGCAGCCCTTGTAATGTCAGTGCTTTGCCGTCGCCCAACAGTGACGCAGCGGCAGCACGAAACGCATCCATGTCGTCTTCCACCAAGCGGTCGCAGTCGCCCATCAAAAAGCGGTGCTTGCCACCGGTGGTGCGCCAGACCAGGGCGCGGTCGCGCGAATCAAACTCTTCCACACCGTGCGAAGACTCGATCACCTCGGGGCCCGACATGGACATACGTGCCGCGTCGCTCATCACGATGTGGTCGGCACAGCGGGCAATCAGGCCCATGCCGCCAAAGCAACCGTTGGCGCCACCGATCACCATCACCACCGGAATACCGGCGGCACGCACATCCAGCACGGCACGCATCACCTCGGACACAGCGATCAGCCCGGCATTGGCCTCGTGCAGCCGCACACCGCCGGACTCGGCCAACACCAGCACGGCGGCAGGGCGTGTTTGCAAAGCGCGTCGCAGAATACCGACCAGCTTGGCGCCATGCACCTCGCCCACGCCGCCGCCCATGAATTCACCCTCTTGCGCGGCGATCAGCACCGGGCTGCCTGCCAAGCTGCCGCTGCCAATCACCACGCCATCGTCGAACGAAAAAGGCACTCCCAACAACGCCAAATGCGGGCTGACCACGCGCTCGGACGGACCGAGAATTTCAGTGAAAGAGCCGGCATCAAGCAGATGCGCCACACGCGCACGCGCGCTCAATTCGGAGAAGCTCAAGTGCAACCGCAAAGACCGCGGCAGGGGTTCAGCGAGTTGGGGTAGCTCTGCGCCGCATTGTGTCAACGACCGTTGTGCCTCTTCGATGGACTTGGTGGAGCCATGATCCGGGTCGCTGTAATGCATCAGGTACTCGCTTTCGGCGCTGGCAGCGAAGCCGCCGCCTGGTCCAGCCGCAGGCTGACCACGGCCGGTGTGGCGCCCATGTCGTTTATGGAAATGGCCACGCCCGCGAGCTGGTGCTGCGCCTGAAAGTTCTGCGCCACCGCCTCCCAGATGGGGCCAAAGCCGCGTGCCGAGGTGGTGATGGAAATCGTGCAATGGGCCGGGTCTTGGCCTGGCTCCATCAGCACTTCCAGGTTGCCCGATCCCACGACGCCCACCAAAATGGCTTCAAACTTTTGCGGCGCATGCTGGCCCGCAAATGCAAACTTCAAATGTTCCATACCAATGCCTGCGAAAGCCGTGCCGCAAGCCGCTGGGCTGCGCTGGCTGAAGTGAGGGGTTCGACTGCCTTGCGTGCCATGCCCGGCTACCAGTTGCGAAAGCGTTTGGGTGGGTTGTAGAGTCCGCCCGACGCCCGCACCAGATCGCGCATGGTGCGCGCGGCCAGCAGGCTGCGCGTGGCTTGGCGCTTGTCGATGCCAAGGTCTTCGGCGCGCTGAATCACACCCCGGTCACGCAGGTTTTCGACCATGCGCGCATCGCGAGCCAGACCCACCGGCGTGTAACCGGCCACGCCGCGAATCGCCTGCTCGCGCTCCTCGTCGGTGCGGCACAGCAGCAAGTTGGCAATACCTTCTTCGGTCAGGATGTGGGTGACGTCGTCGCCGTAAATCA
>CANFNO010000603.1 GCA_947447845.1 Burkholderiales bacterium
CGCCCCATGCGCGACCCGTCAGAGACCAGTGCCTTCAACGCCGCGCGCTACAAGTGGGTGAAGAAGCGCTTCGAGCGGACCGATCTGGTGGACGGTGCCACCGACGAGGAGGCAGTGGTCTACAACATCGGCACGCTGTACGGCGAATGGCTGGACGGCACGCCCTTTGAAGGCAATCGCTATATAGATAGGTATGTGCTGCGCCAGGGCAAGATCGTGCAAATGGATGTGTGGAACGACAGTGCCGAGTGGATGCTGGTGCGTGCCGGGCTGGCGGTGCTGTGACGCCCTTCCCGCCCATCCCCGACAACGGCCGCTTTGCCTACAGCGCCATCCCGCAGCGCCCGGACTTTGCCTGGCCCGACGGCAAGCGGCTGGCGGTTTATATCGGCTTCAATCTGGAGCACTTCGCCTTTGGCGAGGGGCTGGGCGCGGGTATCGGACCCGCATCGCCCCAGCCCGATGTACTGAACTACGCTTGGCGCGAATACGGCAACCGGGTCGGCGCCTGGCGCTGCCTGGAGCTGTTTGACCAACTCTGCTTGCCGACCGCCGCGCTCATCAACACCGCATTAATAGAACATTGCCCGGAGTTGCTGCAGGCGGTAATAGCGCGCGGTGATGAACTGGTGGGCCATGGCCATAGCAACTCTTTCCGTCAATCCGACTATGCCGAGGAACAGGAGCGCGAGCTACTGGCTGGTTGCCGGGATCGCATTGCGCAACTGCAAGGCAGGCCGCCCGCAGGCTGGCTATCACCGTGGATTTCTGAGAGCCGCACCACACCCGACCTGCTGGCCGAAGAGGGCTATGCCTATACGCTGAACTGGTGCCATGATGACCAGCCGACGCCGATGCAAACGCGCAGCGGAAAGTCTTTGTGGTCCATCCCCTATCCCCAGGAGCTCAACGACATCCCGATGATCATGGGTCGCCACCTGGATGGATGCGCCTTTGCCGACATGGTGATCGACAACTTTGACGAGATGCTTGCGCAAAGCCAGCAGCAAAGCCTGGTCATGGGCATTGCCCTGCACCCCTACATCGTCGGCCAGCCCTATCGCCTGCGCCACCTGCGCCGCGCACTTCAACACCTTACGGCCGCGCGAGACCGTGGCGATATCTGGGTGACCACGCCGGGTGCAATTTGCAGCCACATGCAGACACTGCCCATCACCAATTCATGAACCTCAAGGTTTCAGCGCAATCAGCAAAGGGTATGGTCACCAGCCCCCACACGCTGGCCACGCAGTGCGGCGTGGACGTGTTGGCCCGTGGTGGCAATGCGATCGAGGCGGCGATTGCCACGGTCGCTGCGCTGTGTGTGACGTATCCGCATTTTTGCGGCCTGGGTGGCGATGCGTTTCTGCTGGTCAGTGATGCGCGCGGCAAGGTGCAAACCCTATCCGGCATCGGCCAGGCGGCTGCCGATGTCGGCGGCTACGCAGATTCGATTCCCGTGCGCGGCCCCCGTTCGGCACTGACGACTGCGGCCACGGTGGATGCACTGGGCCTCGCTCTGACTATTAGCCAATCCGAGTGGGCCGGCACCCAAAGCTGGGGCGAACTGCTGACACCGGCCATTCACCTGGCCCGCCATGGCTTTGAAATCAGCGAATCCGAGCGTTTCTGGCTCAACTTCCGTTTGCCTGAAGCTGCCACGCTGCCGGACATCTTTCGAACCTATCTGCATGAAGGCCAGGTGCCCCCTACCGGGTTTGTGCGCAAGCAAAGCGCCTTGGCGAACACCCTGGAAACACTGGCCGAACGCGGCCCACGCGATTTCTACGAAGGCCATTTGGCTCAGCGCATAGCGGTTGGATTGCAGCAGGCCGGTTCGCCGCTCACCGCGCATGACTTGGCGCAAACCCGCGCCCGGATTGAGCCGCCCCTTAGCGTGCCCTATCGCGGCGGTGAGCTACTGGCGCACCAACCGCCGACACAGGGCCTCACCACGCTGCAGATCATGGGGGTGCTGGAGCGCTTTGATTTGGCAGCCATAGCGCAAGGCAGCGCCGACCATTACCACCTGCTTGTGGAGGCTGTAAAGCAGGCTTTTATGGACCGCAACCACTATGTTGCCGATCCGGACTTTGTGGCTGTGCCCACAGCGAAACTTTTGTCGGGTACGCATCTGGACCGGCAGGCCAAAGCCATCAACCCGGCGCTGGCCCTTTCCTGGCCACACACCTACCAGCACGGCGACACGGTGTACGTGGCTGCCACTGACGCAGCGGGCAACAGTGTCTCGTTGTTGGCTACGGTGTATTTCGATTGGGGCAGCGGTGTGCAAGTCGGTGATACCGGCATGCTCTGGCACAACCGGGGCGCGGCGTTCTCTATAGACCCGGCACACCCGAATGTGCTGGTTGCCGGAAAGCGCCCCTTCCATACGCTGAACCCCGGCATGTATCGCAAAAATGGCCGGGTGCAGTTGCTCTACGGCACGCAAGGGGCGGACGGCCAGCCGCAAACCTTGGCGGCCGTGCTGACGCGCTTGATTGACTTTGGCATGGACCCGATGGCCGCCCTGGCCGCGCCGCGCTTTCTGTTGGGCAAGACCTTTTCCGACGCCACAGACTCACTCAAGCTTGAGCAGGATGTGGGGCCTGAAGTGATTGCGGTTCTGCGCCAGCGCGGTCACTCGATCAGCCTGCTGCCCGCACGCAATGCCCTCATGGGCCATCCGGGGGTTATCTCTATCGACCCGTGCACCGGACTCATGACCGGCGCACATGACCCGCGCAGCGACGGACAGGCCTTGGGGCTCTAACTGCAGGTCTCTGCTTTGGCCCCCACAGGCAGATAGCCTTTGCGGACCGACATTTCGTGCAAGGTCAGAAGCCCACCGCCCACACCGCATACAGCCACCAGCCCCATGCCGACCAGAGCCCAAAAATCAGGTATGTGGTCAAACATCAGCCAACCGCCAAAAATACCAAAGCCAATTTGCAAATACATATAAGGCATCAAAGTGGCGGCAGGCGCACGCTCAAAGGCCAGGATGAACAG
>CANFNO010000604.1 GCA_947447845.1 Burkholderiales bacterium
GACGCCACAGCCGCGGCCATTGAACGCATTGCGGCCGCAATTCGACAACCCGGCGGCGAACAAGCAGTACAACTCAAGGTGGCTGAAAGAGCCGTAGACGCCTATAGCAAGGTGGCAAGCGATGCCACCACCACACTGATCATCCCGTCGAACATGACTGAGGTGTCGGCCCTGATTTCCTCGGCCATGAAGATGGTTCAGAGCAGCAAATAGACCCTTCCGTAAAATATGTAAGGACACGACCAAATGCTGAATCTCGAAGATGCATTTCGGTGTGTAAACTTGGCCTGATAGTGTCGGAATTTCCAAGCAACACAGGGGACGAGAAAAGTGGCATCACTGTCAACAGTCGAATTGTTGAGGCGCGTACCTATTTTTTTAGGACTACCGGAGTCTCACACTGCCCTGCTTGCTAACGCTGTAGAAAAGCGCCAATTCAAGCGCTCAGAGTTTGTTCTGGTGGCGGGCCAAAACCTTGGGTTTTTGGTGATTATTCTTAGCGGCCAAGTCCGCGTCATGTTGGTTGAAGATGATGGCAAGCAGGCTGTGATCGCAACGCTTGGAGCTGGCGAGTGTGTTGGCGAAATGAGCCTTCTGGACGGTGAACCGCAATCTGCCTCCGTCATTGCTGATACGCCGGTAGACGCTTTGCTGCTGAGTCAGGAGGCATTTCTGTATTGTGTCCAGACCAGTACACACCTGGCAACGGCACTTCTGAAAAGCCTGGTGGGGCGTTTGCGTAAGGCTAACCTGAAAATTGCTTCTCTCGCCTATGTGAGTGTTTATGGCCGGGTTGCGCAGTATCTGGTTGATACCGCAACTGAGTCCGCATCGGGCGACTTGCTGCTATCAAGAAAATTGTCGCAAGTCGAAATGAGCCAGACCTTAGGCGCCTCCAGGGAAATGATCAGCCAGGCTCTCAAAGCCTTTGAGAGCAAGGCTTTCCTGCAAAAACTGGGAAGCGGTCAATTTAAAGTCAACCCGATTGTCCTCAAGGACCGGCCGGACTTGTTGCCTGGCGTGAACCTCGACTTGAGCAGATGCCATCGGAGTGTTGCAGTTCACCATGCGTCTGCCGCTTAGCTATATTGCGAATGGCCAAGGCACCGGTTTATCGAAATCACTTTGATTGACATCAATGTACACACCGATCTGCTCAATAGACTGCCAGCAAAGAGGTGGACCAAATCATGTCAATCGAGTGGAGCGACAGATATCGAATCGGCAACGAGGCAATTGACGAGGAGCACAAAGAACTTTTCCGAATTGCCAAAAAGTTTGTGGAAGCTACAGACACGGCCAGTCAGCGTGCGTCTGCCATGGCACTGCGCAATTACACAAAAGCGCATTTTCGGAACGAAGAGATACTCATGCACGAGGTGGGCTATCCACTTACGGCGACCCATCTAAGGTTGCACACAGATTTGATTTCGAAACTCGCTGCCATTGAGGCAAAAATCGAATGTGGTGAACTGCATCAAGCTGAGTTGGAAGAATTCATAAACTATTGGTTCATAAAACACATGGCAGCAGCCGATGCGCCGCTGGTTGTATACGTGAAAAGATACAAAGCAGCACTATGAAGCAGCAGGGAAATCAATCAAATTTTCAGGACGGGTCACCGCCAAGAAAAAAGCCCCGCAAATCCATGATTTGCGGGGCTTTTTTGCATTCACTGGCGGAGCAGGCGGGATTCGAACCCGCGGTGGGTTTAACCCCACGCACGCTTTCCAGGCGTGTGACTTAAACCACTCATCCACCGCTCCAGAGCCTCGTATTCTAGCATCAAGGGATGTGTGCTTTTGCCTCGAGCATCAATTACTACGTGTCAATCATTGCGATTGATCTGATCGGGCAGAGCCAGATCAATAGCGTCACGGACAGCCTCTTCAATTTGCAGATACAGAGACGGCAACAGGGAACTGAATTGGGCTTCAAATAGCTCCTGCGCAACGCTGCGCAATTCCGCCTCCAGTTGTGGTGTGACCAGTTCAATAACTTGCCTTGCCAATTCGTCGCGATCGGGCGGCGCAGTTTCAGGGTTATGGCTGCCCTGCGTCGCAGACTCGGCATGCTCAGCGGGAACGGCCTGAACCGCTGACCTTGTCAATGCATCCCTGATTTGCGGGCTCACTACCTCAGTCAGCGTAGGCAGATATCGCGGAGGAAAGCGGGTTGACATCAACCCTCCCCCCGGGTTTTCAAATCGTGGCGCGTGATGGTGTAACCGCGTTCGGTGTAATGTCGCCAGCGAATCCGCGCCAGATTGCGGTCTTGCTCATCGGTACTGACAATTTCAATGACGCGCTGAAATTGCTCAAAACCAACCGGCACATCCTCAGCCAGATTCACAAGAATCGGAAAATCGAATTGCACGGGCGCATCGGAATCCATTAGTAGCACAGCCGAGCGGGATCGTACGTCTTGCGATGCTGTGTCGTCGCAATGGCTGATGAAGTCGGTTGCGCCCAAGCTCCACAAAGCAGCATCCAGTGCAGCACAGATTTCGACCTGAGCTCGCACTTGCAGACGCGCACCCGTGGCCGTTGCTTTGCGCAGCAGACGACAGGTGTAGGCCAACCGATCCGGCGCACCAAAATGAAAAGCGACTTCGGTCACGCTCTACTTATTTGCCGGCGCAGCGGCGCGTGGGGCCAACAGGTACTCCACCAGCAAACCCACGGGGCGACCGGTGGCACCTTTGCTGGCACCGCTTTTCCAGGCTGTACCGGCGATGTCCAGATGGGCCCACGGGTATTTAGCTGTAAAGCGCTGCAAATACTTTGCGGCAGAGACGGCACCACCTGCGCGCCCTGCCACATTTGCCACATCGGCAAACGATGTCTTTAGACCTTCGCCATATTCCTCATCCAGTGGCATTGGCCAGCACAAATCTTGCGCCGCATCACCTGCGGCACAAAGCGCTTTTGAGAGTACCTCGTCGGGCGAAAATAGACCGCTACGAACGGCCCCTAGTGCCACAACACAGGCACCGGTCAGCGTGGC
>CANFNO010000605.1 GCA_947447845.1 Burkholderiales bacterium
AATCCCTCTGACGGCGCAGGCGCCCGCCTTCGCACACAAGGTCATTGATGCTCTGGTAACCACCCAAAGCGGTCTGAATGGCCCACTGTCCCGGGACATTGGCACACAAGCGCATGTTGGAGAGCATGTTCAGCCCTTCGATGTAGTCACTGGCACTGCGTTTGTCGCCCGATACCACCAACCAACCGGCACGATAGCCGCAGGACCGATAGCTCTTGGACAACGAGTTGAAGGTCAATGTCAACACATCCTGGCTCAGCGAAGCAATGGGGGTGTGCTTGACTCCGTCATAGAGCACCTTGTCGTACACCTCGTCAGCAAAGATTACCAATCCGTGCTCTCGCGCGATTTCCACTATGGCGAGCAGCAGCGAATCCGAATACAGCGCGCCAGTCGGATTGTTTGGATTGATGACAACAATGCCCTTGGTGCGCGGCGTGATCTTGGACTTGATGTCTTTAATGTCAGGCATCCAACCATTGGACTCGTCGCAGCGATAGTGCACCGGCGTGCCGCCTGACAGGCTCGCAGCGGCCGTCCAAAGGGGATAGTCCGGCATTGGCAACAGCAACTCGTCACCGTCGTCGAGCAGCCCATTGGTTGCCATGACGATCAACTCCGATGCTCCATTGCCCAGATAGATGTCCTCCAACGTCACGCCGGAAATGCCCTGCTTCTGCGTTTCATGCATGACCGCCTTGCGCGCCGCAAAAATGCCCTTGCTGTCGGAGTAACCAGCCGAGTTGGGCAGGTTGCGGATCATGTCCTGCTGAATTTCTTCAGGCGCATCAAAACCAAACACCGCCAGATTGCCGATATTTAACTTGATGATTTTTTGGCCTTCCTCCTCCATCTGCCGCGCACGGTCCATGATGGGGCCGCGGATGTCATAGCAGACGTTGGCCAATTTGGCTGATTTTCGAATAGTTCGCAAAGTCTCTCCAACAGGGGTTGCAGGGCTAAACCTATAATTTGACCACAGTTATTCACCGGTCTAGTGCGGCTCGCTCGAAGTCGCGCCAAGCGGCAACCTCTCCAAAAATCACCATGAAACTCCAGCCCGACGCCACCAATGGCCCCAACATCACAGGTTATGGAGCAGGATGGGTTAGCGTAAACGGCCAAAAATTCACCAGTAATTTATACGTCAACTCCCAAACCGGAAGCGCGCTGTGGCAATGCCCGGACTTTGATGCACTGGCAACGGAACACTTTGATTTGTTCGCCGAAATGCAGCCGGAACTCATCATTTTTGGCAGCGGTGAGCGCATCCGCTTCCCGCACCCAAGCCACCTGCAAAACCTTTATGCAAGGCGAATTGGAGTGGAAACCATGGACACCCATGCAGCCTGTCGTACCTTTAACTTCCTGTCTGGCGAGGGAAGAAGGGTGATTGCGGCGCTATTGGTATGAATCTGCATCAACCGCCGCGCAGGCTGCTATCTGTTTCGGAGTAAAATCTCGGGTTGCGGTCGAGGGTCAATAGCGCTGTCACGCTAAAAGCCCTCACCTTGACTGACACCTGCACGCGAGACATTTATAACCTATGGCGATTGTTGTCAATAAACCCCTTCCCGAGTTCGAAGCAAATGCCACCAGTGGCATCAAGGTGACCAACACCTCTAACAACGGCAGAACCATGGTCTTGTACTTCTACCCGAAAGACAACACCCCTGGCTGCACCACCGAGGCCATGCAATTCCGCGACAAGTACAAGGATTTTGTGAAGGCCGGCGCTACCGTGTTCGGCGTATCGCGCGACAACATGAAATCCCACGACGAGTTCAAAGCCAAACTGGAATTGCCGTTTGAACTGATTGCCGATACCGAAGAAAAAATGTGCCACATGTTTGGCGTGGTCAAGAACAAGATCATGTACGGAAAAAAGGTCAAAGGCATTGAACGCAGCACCTTCCTGGTCGGCGCAGATGGCTTACTGAAGGAAGAATGGCGCGGCCTGAAAGTACCCGGCCATGTGGACGAGGTGCTCAAGTCCGTCAAACTGCTAAACAAAAAGGCCGCTTAGTTGCCAATGTTGTTTTGACGCACGTCATCACTGGCGGTGTCACAAAGCTTATGCATAATGGGCGATATGCCGTTGATTTTCACAACCGCGCTTCCGCAAAAAGCCACCTTGGCTCAAGGTGGCTTTTTCATTTTTACGGCATCGTTTTTTCATAAACCATTTCTCGCGAGCCACACCACATGCCTCTGCCTCCCGCCCCCACCAAGCGTGCCGACCGTTTGCCAGCCAAAACCTTTGAAACGATTGCGCGCCCAGCCAGTCGGCCTCAACGTAAAGTAGAAAGTGTTGAAGTTGCACCGATCCAAGGAGTAGTGGTTCCCCTTAGCAAGCCGGTGGCCAAAGAAATTCCAAAATTTGTGCCGCAGGTGGCGGCACTGGTGACAGCGGTAAAAGCTGAAAAAACCACGACAACCAAGCCTGTTGGGAATACGAAACGCACAAAGCGCTTGCACACCGGTCCCGCCAAGTTGTTTGTGCTGGACACCAATGTGCTGTTGCACGATCCGATGTGTCTGTTCCGCTTTGAAGAGCACGACATTTACCTGCCAATGATCGTTCTGGAAGAACTGGACGGTCACAAAAAGGGCATGACCGAAGTCGCTCGCAATGCACGCCAGACCAGCCGCACACTGGACGCTCTGGCTGGCACTCCAGGCGCAGACATCACGGCTGGTTTTCAGTTGGCCAGCACCGGCCACAGAGATGCGCGTGGCAAATTACTTTTTCAGACTCAGCCACTCGACTATGCCTTGCCTACCAGTTTGCCCCAAGGCAAGGCTGATAACCAAATCCTGGGTGTCGTGGAGGCCTTGCGCAAGCAATTTGCACCGCGCGAAGTGGTTTTGGTATCCAAAGACATCAATATGCGAGTCAAGGCGCGTGCCTTGGGTCTGGCGACCGATGACTACCAAAACGACAAAACGCTGGAAGACGGTGACCTGCTGTACTCAGGAAGCCTCGCCCTGCCCTCGGACTTCTG
>CANFNO010000606.1 GCA_947447845.1 Burkholderiales bacterium
AACGTCGTTATGGCCTCGACGGTGAAGAAATTCTGGTCTACAAATTTCGCTCTATGGCGGTCACAGAAGACGGTGACACCGTTACCCAGGCCACCAAGGGCGACAAGCGCATTACCCCGCTGGGTGCCTTCCTGCGCAAGAGTTCGTTGGATGAACTGCCCCAGTTCTTCAACGTGCTGCAAGGCCGCATGAGCATCGTCGGCCCCCGTCCGCATGCCGTCGCGCACAACGAGCTCTATCGCAAGCTCATCAAGGGCTACATGGTGCGGCACAAGGTCAAGCCCGGGATCACTGGTTGGGCGCAGGTCAACGGTTTTCGTGGTGAAACCGACACGCTCGACAAGATGCAGGGCCGTATCAACCTCGACCTCGACTACCTGCGCAACTGGAGCTTGCGCCTGGACGTGCACATCATCTTGCGCACCATCAAGCTCGTCATCAAAGACCAGAGAGCCTACTAGCATGCAACAGACCAACTTGTGCCTCACTCTGGGCCTGATGCTGCTGACGGCCTGCCATGGCGCCTGGGCGCAATTCCTCGGCCCGTTGACGCTGAACGCCGCCTACAGCCTGCAATCGGACACCAACCTTTTTCGCTTACCGGCGGGCGCTAGTTCAATGGCGCTCATTGGCCGGACGGACGGGGCAGAGCAGATTGGGGTCAGCACACTCGGTTTCGGCTTCAACACAAAGCAGAGCCTGCAGCAGTTTGAGCTGACGGCCACCGTGGTCGACTATCAATACCAGCACTTCAACTATCTCAACTACACCGCCACCAATTTCAACGCGGCGTGGCGCTGGGCTATTACGCCGCGTTGGCATGGCAACCTCACGACTTCGCGCAACGAGACACAGAACAGCTTCGCGGATTTTCAGGGCTCCAGTCAACGCAACCTGCGGCTGGATACTGCGTATGGCGTAGACACCGAATACGAAATTGACGGCCCCTGGCACCTTGTGGCGTCCCTATCCAATAGCCGTCAAGCCAACCAGACAATGCCCGTCGCTGGCAGTGACTTCAGCAACATGGCGGTGGACCTTGGTGTGCGCTACGACTTTGCGTCTGGCAGCAATGTCACCTACCGCATGCGTACCAACAAGGGCGAATACCTCCATGAAGGCATCCCCTCCAATGGACTTTTTGACGGCGACTACAAACAGCTGGACCGGGATCTGAAACTGCACTGGATCGCCAGCGGCAACAGCACGATAGATGCCAACCTCACCTACGTCACGCGCAGCCATCCCAACATCGCGCGGCAAGACTTTGACGGGCTCAACACCGGGGTCAATTTCAATTGGTTTTATTCCGGCAAGACTTCAGTCTCTGTGGGCTATCAGCGCTCGCTAGGTGTCTATGAAACGGTAGGCAGCAATTACAGCCGAACCGATTCCGTCACCTTAGGTCCGGTGTATCAAATCAGCCCGAAAGCAATTCTGCGTTTGCAAAGTCGAGTGGACCAGGTGGACTACCTCGGTTCCCTCATTGATGTGGCGTCTAGCGCACGCCGGGATATCAACCGCTCCAACTCTTTGACCCTCAATTGGCAGCCCAGCCAGAAGCTGAACTTTGGCACTTCGATCGGAACGGTGTCGCGCAGTTCCAACCAGGTGGGAGCCAACTACGACGCCAGCCAGTTCAGCCTCTCAGCCCAGTTGTCTTACTAACCAGCCCCCAAATTTCAAATGACTTTTAAACACCACGCTCTTTCCAAATCGCTAATCGCTGCAGGCATTGCAATTGGTATCACAGGTTTGGCAGCCTGCGGCGACAAGCCAGAGAAAGTGGCCGCCACCCAGGTGGCCGCCAAAGTCGGCTCGGAAGAAGTTTCCGTGCATCAGATCAACCAGGTGCTTAACCGCACCAACATCAGCGGCGCCACGCCCGAGCAAGTGAAGGCCTTAGGCCGCGAGGTGCTCGAAAAACTAATTGATCAGCAACTCGCCATCGATCAAGCCACCGAGAGAAAGCTCAACCGCGCACCTGCAGTGGTGGCCGATATCGAAGCGTCTCGCCGCGATATTCTGGCGCGCGCTTATTTGCAAAGCGTGGCTGCAGAACTGCCCAAGCCTAGCGCTGACGAAGTTCACAAATACTTTGTAGAGCACCCACTGCTGTTTTCTGAGCGCAGCATCTTCAATGTGCAGGAAGTGCAGGCCCCGGCAGACCCCGCTGTTTCCGTGCAACTGCACAGCATGTCCGACGCGGGTAAGTCCATTGAAGAAGTGGCCAACTACCTCAAGTCCAAGAACATCCGCTTTGCTGGCGGCAATGCATCCCACCCCGCTGAGCAAATTCCGCTTGAGTCGCTTGCCAAAGTTGCCTTGCTAAAGGGCGGGCAAAGCATCGTTTTGGATTCCGCCCAAGGTGTGACATTCATGCACCTGATTTCCAGCCGATCAGCCCCGGTGAAAGAAGACGCGGCCACCCCGCGCATACAACAGTTTCTAACCAACCAGGCATCGGCAGAGGCTATCAAGACCACCATGAAAGGACTTCGCGCCAGCTCCAAGATCACCTACATGGGTGAATTCGACAGCACGAAACCTGTTGCAAAAGTTGAAGTCGAAAGCACAAAGGGCGCACCGGATCCTGGCGCTGGCCTTGCGAAATAAGGAAGCAACCCACATGATCAAACGACTCTTTACGTACCCCTGCAGACTGCTCTTCGCCGGTCTGCTATTTGCCGCGCTACTGATGCCATCCTTTGCGCAGACCCAAGGCAAAGTCGACTATCCACTGGCTGTTGGCGATGCGATCAAGATTCAGGTGTTCCAAAATCCGGATCTCACCATTGAGACCCGCGTTTCAGAAAACGGCTCGATCACTTACCCGTTGGTGGGCGCGGTGGATATTGGCGGCCTGTCTGTTGCCTCAGCTGAGCGGAAGATAGCCAATGCCTTGCAAAAAGGTGGCTTCTTGCAGAACCCGCAAGTCAACATCACGCTGACCCAGATCCGTGGCAACCAGGTATCGGTGCTGGGCCAGGTGGCGCACCCGGG